>CACWHO010000062.1 GCA_902760765.1 uncultured Eubacteriales bacterium
CCAGGTATTGATTTTGCAAGGTGTTTTACTTGTGCTCCAATTTCGCCAATTTCTAGCATATTTGCAAATCTGTTTTTATCTGCTACTACAACTCCAATAGAAATTGATGTCAATGGAAATTGTTCAATTATGCCTCTTCTATTTTCTACTTCAATATAGCCTTTTTCAGCATCTTCTTCTGTAAAGAATTTTTTTACCTGTGCATCAAAATTTGCAATAATACTTTCACATATATCTTCTGCATCTAGTATTGGTAAAATTGCAACAAAATCATCTCCACCAATATGACCTACAAATGCATCTTCTGGAATTCTTTCATGTACGCATTTTAATATGACATCTGCAGTAAATTTTATTATTTCATCTCCTTTTAAGAATCCATAAACATCATTATATGCTTTAAAATTATCTAAATCTAAATATAAAACTGAGAAATTATCTCTATTTGCAATTCTTTTCTTTAGTTCTGCATGTATTTGTACATTTCCAGGTAATCCAGTAAGTGGACTAATTCTTCTGTTCATTGTAATTAATCTACTTAAATTTTTTATTGTAAAATATAAATAATCTGGATTTACCGGCTTTTTAATATAATATTCTACTGATTCTTTTAAAATCTTTATTCTATGTGATTTTTCAGAGTCAGAAGAAACAACTATTATTGGTGTTATGCTGTTATCTTCATCACTTCTAATTCTTTTGCATAATTTAAGAACATCCATTTCTATTGCATCTTCATTTATTATTATCATTGATGGAATATTTTTTAATGCAATTTCTATTTTATCTGATGTAACACCTATAAATTTAAATTCTTTGTCGTTCTTAAACAGCTCTCTAAATACAATTATTGAAGATTCATCATCATCAATTATATATATCTCTTGTATCATATTTTCACCTTTTTCTCTATTGTTTATTTTGTAACCCTTGCTCCAGCTGTTTCTGTTACTCCATCAACATTATATACTGTAACTTCTATAACATTTGAGCCTGTATGAAGCTTTAAGCTATCTGGCAATGTAAGTTCATATTCTTTTGTATTCATATCACTTATGTCTAATTCATAAATATTCTCTTTATCATAGTCTAATGTAAATCTAATTTTAGAAAGTTGTACATCATCTGAAGCATTTATAGTAAAGTGTGTTACTGTATCATCACAATTTATTGTGATTTTTGGTTTAGAAACTCCTTTAATTTTCTTTGTTGTACTTTCTGTATGATTATCTTTATCAACTATTGATACTGTTAATTCATGTAATCCTTTTACTGCATCAATTTGTTCACTTACAGTTTTTCCGCTCAAGTTAATTTGAGTTTCTGGGTTTTCATCCCATCTGTATGTTAAATATGATAATTCTTTATCTCCACTGTATGTTATATTAATTTTATTTTCTACAACAGAAATTTTTATATCACTTTCTAAAGTATATTGTTTATCATATGTTGATTCTTTTCCATTCACATCTTTAACTATTAAATGTAAGGTATTTGTGCCAGATGGAATTTCTATTTCTTTTTCAAGATACTGTCCATTTTGTCCATTTACAGTTGTTGATTCTCCATCTCCCCAATAATATTCCAATCTTGCTATATTAACAGGGCTTGTAATTTTAACCATAATTGTATTTTTAGATTTAGTTTCTATTGAAAAAGTTGGTACTAGATTTTCAGTTTTAATTTTTTCTTGGTCTGAGAAGAATGCATATGCTCCTGTTGCAACTAGTCCAATTCCAAATATCAAAATTAAAAATGCAAATACTTTTAAAATTTTTTTAGTATCTGTAGGATTATTAAATTTATTTGATTTATTTTTCTTTGTTTTCGGTACATTTATAGAAAGAATTTGATTCATTTTCTACACCTCTTAATTTAATTTCATTGAAATTATAACATAGTAATTTTTAAAAGTAAACATTTTTTGCAATAAAAAATTGCTAAGAACATTCTTAATTCTTAGCAATTTTTTTATTCAAATAAGTATTTTTATAATACAAATTTTTTAATTAGTAATATTCCTGTACCTAGAGTAATCAAAACTGATAATATTAATGTTGTATATGTTTGTGCTTTACCTGTGCTTACTGCTAACAAAACTGGTGCATCATCTATATCATCTTCATTAGGTGCTTTGTTGTTTGGTGTTGAATCTCTATCATGTACATTTTTATCATTATAGTCTTTAGAAATTTCAGCTAAATTTGTTTTTAGTCCTAAATTATTTTTTCCATTAATCCAAGTTAATGTAACTTGAACTTCTGCACTTTCGCCAGGTTTTAATAATGTATTTTCAAGTTGTGTTGTTGTAATTACGTTATTGCCTTCATCTTTCCATGCTTTATTATCAGCTGCAACAAATTTAAGTCCTTCTGGTATATAATCTTTTATTTCTTTTGCATATCCAGCTATATCTCCTTCGTTTGTAACACGAATTGAATATTTGAATTTAACTGTTACATTTGATAATTTTCTTCTATTTAATTCAACTTTTACAACTTGCCATTTTCTTAATGCTAAATCAAATTCGTTTAATTTAACATATTCTTTGTCTTGGTCATCTTCTCCCTCTTTCCAAACATCTGGAGTTGAATCTTCATCATCTACTGGGTTACCATTTTTGTCTTGGTCATCAGATATTTGTGCAGAGTTTACAAGTATTTTATTTGAGCCATTTGGTTCTACAACTTTAAATGCAATTTCAACATCTTTGTATGATGGGTTTGCATCTGTTATTCCTTTTGTTTCATCAAATGCAAGTAACAAATTGTTTTCATTGTTTTCTTTTGATAAATAACTTGTCATAACTTTTGTAGCATTAGAAACATCTTTTGTTTCATTTCCATCTTTATCAATCATTACCCATCCATATTTCTTATTTGTTTCGTTATCAGGTAAGAATTCTAGTCCTTTAGGCATGTCATCACTTATTTTGCTTGCATATCCGCTCATTTCATGTTACTATATCGTTTGAAACAACATCTACTGGTACTTTTGTATGTTCATATGTAATTTGTTTTGTTGTTTCATCATATTTAACTTGTGGAATTCTAGTTGTAACTTTTTGGTCATTTACTGCTGTAATGAATTTTCTTAATGCTAAATCAAATTTCTTTACAACTACTTTTTCAAAGTCATCATCATCTTGTTGTCCAGGAATATAGCTTCCTGTTTCATCATCTTTATAATTTGGTAAGTCATTATCAGAAGGTAATTTTACATTTGATGCTTGTGAATCTCTATCATCAACTTTTTGATGTTCTTCATCTTCAAATTTTGTAATTTCAGCAATATTTGTAATTTTACCTTGTGCATCACTTGTTACTTTACACATTATTGGAACTTCCTTATATGATAAAACAATGCTGTTACTTTCATTTACTTCTTTTTTATCTATTAATTGATTTTTCAAATAATCTGTTGTAACTGTTCTTCCATCATTTGAAACAACCCATCCATATTTTTTGTTAAAGTCATTATTTACATATTGTAAGTATGATGGTAAGTGGTCTACAATTTGTGATGCATATCCACTTATTTCTCCTTCATTATAAACTCTTAGCATATATACAACCATATTGCCCTTTTCAACTTCTACTGGTTCTTTTGTATGGTTATATGTAGCTGTTGTTATCATTTTACCATTTTCATCATTTGTATCTAATTTAGATGTATCAACTTTTGGTGCTCTTGTATATGTTCCATCTGCATTTTTTAAATAGTCACTATCTGATAATGTTTCACTGTTGCTTACTGCAATAATGAATTTTCTTAATGACAAATCAAATGATTGTAATACTACTCTATCATAGTCTTCATCATCTTCATATTTTTTCCATACATCAGTATGTGAATCTCTATCATCAATTTCATTACCATTTTTATCTGTATCACCTGTAATTGCAGCTTCATTTTGAATTATTGTGCTTGAAGGAGCATATGATGTAACTTTCATATATACAGATATTTCTTTGTAGTCTGGGTTTTTATCATTTACTTTATCTGTATATGTTTTTGTTGAATCAAATGCTTTTATTAAATTTGCATTTTCTGTAACTATTTCTGCACCTTTTCCTTTTGCTAAATAGTCTGTTGTAATTAACTTAACTTTTGAAGTATCTTTATCAACAGTTACAATTTTCCAACATGCAGATTGGTTATATTTAATTGCTTCTTTTTCTATATCTGTTAATGTAGTATCTGCAGTAAGTTCATCACCTTGTTTTTCACTCCACATAAACTCTAATCCATCTGGAATATCTTCAGATATTTCTGATGCATATCCATCTATGTTTCCTTCATTATATATTCTTAAAGTATATTTAATTACATCACCTTTTTTAACAGATACTGGTCTTTTATTTAAATCATATTTTGCAGTTGTGTCTGTTCCATTTACTAATGGAGAAATATCTACACTATTAATTCTTTCTGGAACACTTTGGCCATTAACACTTACTATTCTTTTTACTAATTTTAAGTCAAATTGATTTTTCAATATTAATTTTTCAAAGTCATCATCATCTTGATATCCTTTATAATAATATGTAGAGTCTGTTAAATCACTTTTATTTCCATTACCTTGATAAGTTTCTAAATTGCTTATTTGAGGTATTGTTTCAGGTTCTGAATCTCTATCTTTGCCTGTTTGATTTGTTATTGTTACTTTATCTACTGCATCATATTCTTCAGAAATCCATGCAACGTTTGTTAATATTTTATCTCCTGCCCCACTTGCAGTTGCTGTTACTTCACATTCTAATTGAATTGTTTCTGATTCAAGTTTTCCATTTGAATATGCTGCTAAGTTTGTTGAATTATTTGAATCTCTTGTAATTGTAACTTTATTACTAGAATCTACTGTTCCAGTAAATCCTGTTGTAATTACTTTAACAAACTTTAATCCATCTGGTAATTGGTCAACAATTTTTGTTGCACGACCTGCTTTATCTCCTTCATTGTAAATTGAAATGTTATATGTAACTACACTTCCTGTTTTAACAACAACAGGGTCTTTTCTGTGTTTATATGTTGCTGTTGTTCCATTATCTAAGCTTGATGTATCTATAGAAGGGATTCTTGTATTTTTAACATCAACTCCATCAACTTTTGTAATATATTTTCTTAAAGCTAAGTCGAATTCTTTTTCTTCCTTTGGAATTTTTGTAATTTCAACTATTGGTTGTGTATTTTGGTCTGCTAAATTAACATATAATGTAACTTTTGCAGTTGATGTTGCTGTTCCATTTTTATATTGTGTTGCGTTTTGTTTAGCTGTTTTTATTAAATAATTATATAAGAAGTTTGATTGTTCTTGTCTATCAACACCAGGTCCTGATTTTCCAATTGTAGTTTGTGTTAAATGATAATCACTATAACTTGTATATGTTTCACTATCTGATGTTCTTACAAATAACCAATCTGTTTTTGTTAAATCTCCACCATTTGCAAATGTTTCATCATAATTATCAAAAACGCTTTGGTCACTATTTGTAAAATACCAAGTTGCAGCTTGTTGTACTGCTTCGATATCATCATCTGTAATTTTATATGTATATTCACTTTCGTCACTTACATCTATACCAGCAGCATTTAGCAACGCTGTTCTTTCAGCTTCTGTTGATTCACCTTTTAAGTACATTAAATCTGTTAATGCCATTAAACTATAATAGTTATCACTTTCAACTAAAGTTTTTAATACAGTATTTCCTGAATTTTGTATTGCTGTTTTTTCATTTTTCATATCAAATGAATCTGTATATTTTGCACTTTTTGTAGTATCGCTAAACCCTACACCAGCTCTTACACAATAAAAATTACCTGTTGTGTAATTTCCTGTTGCAGTTGAATCATTGTATTTGACAATTTGCCAAATTTTTGCTCCTTTCAAATCATCTGAAGAAGTTCCATTTGCATATGGATTTTTTACTGCATATGCAAGGTTTTCAGAATTAACTCCAGCTCCAGTCCTATACTCATTTATTCCAAGATATAATGGTGTTGACATTGTTGATGCTTTTGCCATATTTGGAATAGTTAAAATTGCAAGCATTGTAATAAAACTTACAGCCGTTAAAATAAAGTTTCTTGTTTTCATACAATTCTCTCCCTTTCTTATCTTTCTAAATATATTTTATTTTAGATTTGACCCCAAGTCAATAGGTTTTATTTAATATAATTTTGGTAATTTTTAGCAAGTTAAAAGTCCTTACGGAACTTGCTTTTTTGATTGTATTTAATTTTTTTCATATACATTATAATTATATTACATTTTTGACTCAAAATCAAGATATTATGTGAAGTAATTATAAAAATATTGTAAATCCGTAGCTTTTGAAGAATTTTATAATAGTATTTTTGTATCATATTTTATAATTAAAAACATAAAATTAAATATATATCTTTTTAGGAGTTGTCTTTATGAAAAAGAAATTTTTAATTATTTTTTTATTGATTATGCTTTTATATAGTCCAATTATTTCCAATGCAGATGATATTGATAATGAAACAATTGATGTAAATGCTGAAATAACATCAATAAAGCCAGAAAAAAATATAGAGCCACCAAAAACAAATTCGAGAGCGTGTGTTGTTATAGATAGAAATACAAATATGATTCTTTATGGGAAAAAAGAAAATGAAAAAAGGAAAATGGCATCAACAACCAAAATAATGACCGCAATTGTTGTTATTGAAAATGGGAATCTTAATGATATTGTTGAAGTATCTAAAAAAGCAGCAGGAACAGGTGGTTCAAGACTTGG
>CACWHO010000063.1:0-5171 GCA_902760765.1 uncultured Eubacteriales bacterium
CAATATAAATTGTATTTATCTACTGTATTATATTTTGCAAGTTGTTTATCTGAAAATATAACATCAGGCATTTTATAATCTGGAAGCGGATAATAAAAATTATATTTGTATCCAAGTTTATCGAATATATTCATTAGTTTTTTTCTAGTAAAACTTTCTATCTTTTCATTTTCATTATTATATCCATATAAGCTTTCAAACCTTTTATTAAATATGTTTTCGTAATTTCCAGAGAAATATTTAAGTCCAAATTTATTATCAAGTGCTATTATAAATTTTCCATTTTCATTTAAATTATTTTCCAAATTTTTAAGTAATTTTTCAAGTGTTATATATTCTTTAAATAAATCATTATATCTAGAAACTATATTGATTAATAAAATTGTGCCATATTTCTTTCCATTTAATTCTAAATTATTTAAAATTTTTAAATTACTAAAATCATTAAGATTTTCATTTATTTTATTAATAGTATTTTCATTATTTTCAATAATTGTAACATTTTTTACGCTGTTACAAAGCATTTTTGTTAATTCATTTGAACTAAATCCAATTTCTAAGATTTCTTCATCTTTATTAAAAGGATACCAGTTTAAAATATTTTGTGATTGTTTTTCTTCTAAAAAATTCATAATATCACCTATTTCTTTACATTTGCAATTTTACTTATTTTTATATCAGAATCTAATCTCATTAGACCTACAGTGTCTTTTACTGAAAGTACTTCAACAAGTAAAGCATCATATTTTCTATTTAAAACTTCTAGTTCTCCTCTATGATTAAAGTGTGTGCAACTAAATGAAAGTGTATATCTTCCAGGTGCCACATTAAATCTTTGTTTAAATTGTACTTCAACAATATCTCCCGCCTTATAATCTCCTGTTGCAATTTTTTCAATTAAAGTATTTGTTCCTCCAATTTCAAGTCCTTTGAAATCTTTTAATGTCATTGTAAATATTGGTTCTCTAACATCTTTATTAAATAATATTTTTGATTTTAAAACTACTTCTCTATCATTTTCAATTACATTTACATAGTTTCCTTCTGTATCAAAAATACCATAATCAATAACATCTGCATCACCATTACCATATGTAATAAGTTTTGGATTTTCATTAAAGTGTGTTTTCCAAACATCACCAGTCTTTTCAATTGCCTTTTTTACATTTGGATTTTGTTTTAATATTTCACTATCTGTCAATATGCCTTCTTTACTTTGTTTTTCATCTAATCCAACTATCATTTTTTTATATTTTTCAACACCATCTTTAACTCCACCATCAAAGATTTTTCTACCAGAATCTATAATTATGGTTCTTGTACAATTTCTAAGTACATCTGTAACACTATGTGTTACAAAAAGGATTGTTTTTCCTCTTTCTTTAAATTGTTGAAATTTTTTGAAGCATTTCAATTGGAATGCCATATCTCCAACAGATAATACCTCATCAACTATTAAAATATCTGGGTCTACATTTATGGCACATGCAAATGCAAGTCTTGCAAACATACCAGAAGAGTATGTTTTTACTGGTTGATACAAATGTTCTCCTATATCTGCAAAATCAATTACTTCTTGTTTTGTGCTTTCAATTTGTTCTTTTGAAAGTCCCATTACTTCACCATGTTGATAAATATTTTCAATTCCTGTTAATTCTGGATTAAATGCTGTTCCAAGTTCAAGTAATGAGCTTATTTTCCCATTTGTTTCAATTTCCCCTGATGTAGGTGTTACAACACCTGTTATCATTTTTAGTAATGTAGATTTTCCAGCACCATTTTTACCTAATATTCCTAAAACTTCACCTTTTTTTACTTCTAGATTGAAATCGTGCATAGCACTAAATACACCATGTCTTTGGATACCTGGAAATAATGTTTCTAAAAGTCTATCTCTTTTTCTTGCAAACATTTTATAGTCTTTATTTAAATTTGTTATTTTTAAAACAATATCATTATTTTCAAATGTATTTGATTCAGCCATTTTTGACTTTCCTTCCTTTACCTCTTTTTTAAAATTCTTAATATTTTGTATCTTAACTTAAAAATTCCACGTCCTAATGCAGGAGTATTCATTATTACAAAATTCATAATATAATAACTAAAATTCTCTGTTTTATATAATTGATAAAATATATTCCATCCTTTAAAGTTAAAATTCTTTTTATTTTGTAACATTTTAAAATATTCATATGCTTTTATATTGAGTTCTTGCATTTCTTTTGGAAATATTTCATTATGTTTTACATAAGTTCCTAATACTCCAAGTTTAACATTTATAAATAACTCTCTAACCTGTTCAATTTCTTTAAATCCATGTGAAATTTTATCTGTGCCAACTTGATTGTCTCCATGTTGTCTATATTTTATATGTTTTTCATCCATATATGCAAGTTTACCATTTAATGACATTACAAGTCCAATCCAATGGTCATGTATAAGTCTTTTTGAATCTGTAGGAATTGGAATAATCTTTTTTATAAATTCACTTTTACAAAGTACAGTACAACCTGTTACACAATTATATAAATAATTTAATCTATTTGTATTTATATATTTATGTATTTTTTTATTTAAAAGCATAAAATCTCCAAATGATGGATAAATTGTATTTAAATTTTCATCAACTACTTCCAAATCTCCAAAAACCATATCAGCATTTTCTTTTTTTAAAGTTTCAAATGACTTTCTAACTTTTTCTGGAAGCCAATAGTCATCTTGGTCTGCAAGCATAAAATAATCATTTTCTACATGTCCTAATAAGAATTCAATGTTTTTAACAACTCCAAGATTTTTCTCTTGTAAATAAACTTTTATTCTTGAATCTTTTTGTTCATATTCTTTTATAATCTTAGGTGTGTTATCTTTAGAACAATCATCTGATATTATTAAATTAATATTTTGATAGTCTTGATTTAATATACTTTCTATTTGCTCTTTTACATATTTTTCTCCATTATATGTTGCAAGCAAAATATCAATTGTTTCATTCATTTTAAGTTGTCCCTTTCTTGCTGAGCCTTAATATACTTTATAATACATCTGCAAAATCTTTTTTACTCTTTTTAAAAATATAATTTCCCCATATATACAATAAAATTGTTACAATCCAAAATATAATTGTATATAACCCATTATTAGCTGTAATTATATTTTCCCCCATAAAGCAACTTCTAAAACCTGTTACTAAATACGTAAGTGGTAATGATTGTATTACTTTTGAAATTGTATGATGGTTTGCAATTTGTGATAAATTCCACACAACAGGTGTTAACCAAAAGCATAATTGCATTATTATTCCAAGTAAATTAGAAAAATCAGGAACAAGTGTACATATTGCTGATGTAAGTCTTGTAACAGAAATTATAAATGCATATGCTGCAAAAATTATATAAATTGTAAGTAATATATTTGGCATAAATTTAAATAACATACAAACAACAATTGCTATTGCAAATAGAAATATTGCTACAAAACTATTTGCAATTATAGAAATAATTGGAATTACATCAACTGGGAATACTACCTTTTTTACTAGATAGCTATATCCTCTAATTGAATTACTTGCACCAATAATTCCATCATTTACTGTCATCCACATTGCCATACCAGGCATAAACCATACAACATATGGTGCACCATCAGGACCACCTTGCTTAAAAATAAACTGAAAAACAATTACATACATAAGCATGAAAATAAATGGTGATAAAAATCCCCATATACTTCCAAGTGTAGTATTTGCAAATCTATTTTTAAAATCATTTTTTCCAAGTTGCCATGTTAGCTTTCTATTTTTCCATAATGTTTTTATAAATTCCATAAAATTCAATCCTTGTATATTCATAAAGCCATATTATAAGCTTTAATTTTACCATACTCTAAAAGAAATATTTCCATCTTTTTCTATATAATTTGTTTTAACATTTAATTCTTTCATCCATTCTCTTGTCTCTAATGTTTTCCAATTTCCAGTGTTGTACCCTTCACCAGAGTCATTGTTCCATAACCAGTCTGGTGTAGGCCATAAGCATATTTTAGGATTAATTGCATCATATAAATCTTTATCAGCTCCACTTTGACCATGATGTGCCATTTGTACAATATCAGATTTTAATTTGTCTTTTTGATTTTTTAAAAGCTTTTCTCCACTTTCTTTTCCAGTATCTCCTAAAAATAAAATTGATTTATTATTTATTTTCATTTTTATAACCATACTAGAATTGTTGACTGCATTTGTGGTTATTTCTGGATTTTTTACTCCTAGAATTTCACAATTTAAATTATCAATCTTAATTTTTTGATTTAGTGTAACCTCTTCTACATTTTCTTTAATTCTACTATTTTGTATTACATTAAAAAATCTTTCAATTTCTTCAATTCTCTGTGGTTCATATTGTTTGTACCAGTCTAAATCATTTAATGTAATATATATTTTTCCAATATTAATATTCGTATTTTCTACAATATCAAGAAATGCTGTTGCATGGTCTGCATGTGGATGTGTAATGAACCAATAGTCTATTTTCCCTCCACCAATTTTATTTATGTAACCAATTAAATCTTGTGTATTTTCACTAAGTCCACCATCTATTACAATTGTTTTATTTTTAGTTTTTAAAACATAACCCATCATCTGCCTATGTGTATTATTTTTAAGTTGGACAAGTGTTAAACCATTATGATATTTTTCAAATATACATAAGCTAATTATTAATATTAAAAAAATAATAATTAGTATATATTTAAGTGTTTTATTTTTCTTCACAATAAACCTCAAAAAATCATTTTTTATTACAAAATTTTACCTTTATATTTTACCTTTAAATAGCTGATTTGTCAATAAAATAAGCCAATTAATTTAAGCAATATAAAAGTAGTAGATATAATCTACTACTGAATTTTTACAATAAATATAAAATACTATCAAATATTTCATCATTTGATAACTGACTATTCTTGTTTTCATTTACAAAAATAATCATATTGCTACCATCTTCTACATATTCATATGGTTGAAATTCATCCATTTGTACAAAATTATAGTCTAATATTTCTCCTGTTACATCATCCACAATATAGTAAATATTTGAAATATCAATTATATATTGTTTATTTGCATTGATAGCATTTTCAATTTTTTTATCTTCTTCTGTTTGATTATTTTTATT
>CACWHO010000063.1:5241-8900 GCA_902760765.1 uncultured Eubacteriales bacterium
TTTTTGTTTAATATATTGTCTAATTCATTCATAGTTGGTTTTCCAGCCTTTATTATTCCAGCAAAAGCCACTTTATATTTTACACTTGCTTTTATTGTAAGTGTATTTCTGCCATCATAATCTTTTGTAATATCATAAAGTTCAGTATTTCCTTGTAAACCTGTTTCACTTTTTAATGTATTAACATCAGATTTAGTAGCTATTTCTTGACTTTGAGATAAATTTTTGATATTTTCTAACTGATTATTTTCAGTGATATTTACTTCATTATCATTTTCGTTATAGTTTCCATTCAAATTATTTATATTTTTTTGTTTTTTATTTGTATAAATAATAATACCTGAAATTATTAATACTATTAGAATTAAAATTACTAACAATAATATTATTTTATTTCTATTTTTCAATTTCAAAGCTCCTTATATAAAATATATTTTATATTATTACATTCCTCTTAACATTTCTAATGTTGCATTTATATATCTTCCTGAAAAATTGTTATTTATAACTGTCTGATGTCCATTAATGCCTTTATATGGTAATTCAATTAATGCTGATTTTGCAGCATGCTTTGAATTGCCTAAATTTACTCTTGCCCAATTAATCATATATCCATTTCCATATCTTCCAACTCCTGACCTATCATTTTCTGGAAAATATTTTGAATAGTAAGAACACATTTGTGGGTCACCAATAACTTGTTGTGTCCATCCATGAAAATCAACTACTAGAGTTTGACCAGATTGTGATTTATGTTGTAGCATAAAATCTCTCAAATATCTTGCTTCAACTGCTTGGAAGCCAGATGTTCCATTATAGTTTCTTCCTTTCATTCTTGTATAATTGCCAACTTGCCAACATCTATTTAAATCAATACCCTCATGATTTGGTGCATCGCTGTGTAATGTTCTTCTTCCTGGTCCATTATTTGAATAGCCATAATTTAATCCATCTATATTAACAGATGGGAATATATAAATTGTCCATTTTTCACTTATGTTGAAGTCATTACTTTGAATTAATTGATTATAGAAATTATTTGCAATTTGTACTAATTCCCATCCATCTTTGTTCCATAAATCTTCAAATCCATGTAATGCAAATGTTGCAAAAAGTACATTTGGTCCACTTCCATATTTAAAATATTCAAGATTTCTTCCTCTTGAATCTCCTGCTGCTTTTAGTCCTGAAACTCCATAAGTTCCTTTACTATATTCTATTTTCTTTTTTACTGTAAATGTAACGCTACTTTCTGAAATGGTCTTATTATCTTTTATTGCTTGAACTTTTATACTATGTTTTGTATTTATTCCCAATTTTGAGAAATCATATGAGAATATAAATCCAGGTGTTTTATTGTATATATCTTCATTTCCATATCCTTTTTGTGAATTTAGAATGTCATTTCTTGCAACTCTTTTAATTTGTTTTGAGTCAAGTTCATTATCATCAAGAAAAATTTTTAAACTTACATTTTGATTAGATGTCATAATCCATCCAGAAATATTCTGTTTAATATTTGCAATTTGACTAGTTGGATTTTCTATAGCAATTTTTGTTTTATTTTCTGTAATTTTAGGAACAATTTTTATTTTTAATGACTCAACGCGCAATGAATTTCCAAATGTTCCAGATGTTTCTTCATCAAATGCTTCTTGTTGCCAACCAATATTTTGAACATGTGACTGATATTTAACAGAATACTTGTCATTTCCTTCTATTTTTATTTTAATTGCTTCAACTCTTAAGCTTCTACCTGTAGTTCCTGCAATTTCTCCAGCTTTTCTCCAATCTTGCCATCCTATATTTTGAACATGTACTTTATATTTTATTGACATGCCTGCTGGCATATTTACTCCAGCAATTCTTATGGCTTCAATTCTTAGAGATTTTCCTGTTGTTCCAGCCTGTGTACCATCATATTTCCAGTCTTGCCATCCTTCATTTTGGACGTGTACTTGATATTTTATATGCATTTGTTTATCTACAATTTCTATTTGAATTGCCTCTAAACGTAATGATTTTCCCTCTGTTCCAGCAATTTCTCCATCATATCTCCAGTCTTGCCAACCAATATTTTGAACATGTACTCTATATCTAACACTATACTTATCAGCATTTTCAAGTTGAATTTTTATCGCTTCTAATCTTAAACTTCTTCCAGTTGTACCAGATAGTTCACCATCTTTTTTCCAAGCTTGCCACCCTATATTTTGAATATGTGTTTGATATTTGATATGTGCACCATTTGGCAAGTTTTCTTCTTTAATTTTTATTGCTTCTAGTCTAAAGCTCCTTCCTTCTGTTCCAGCTTTTGTACCATTTTTATTCCAATTTTGCCATCCTATATTTTGAACATGTGTCTGATATGATACTTCTGGCTTTTTAGTTGTTGCTGTATTTGTACTATTTGTTGTATTTTGAGTTGAAGTGGTTTTTGTAGTTGTATTTGTTACAGCATTTTGATTTGTTTCCATTCCAAAAATAATAGTTATTATAATTATAAATATAAAAATAAGTTTTAAAAATAAATTATTTTTTATGTATTTCACTTTTAAACTCTCCTTCTTTTACATTTAATTTTATAAAATTTATTTTAATTTAAAAATCATAAAACTTAAAATTGGAAAATGTAAAATTGCAATTTCTTTAAAAACTCTTTTTCCTATTCCTTTAAAGCTCATATATCTAAAATATCTATGGATTTTCCAATAAAAAACTTTTGATTTTTGTGCTTCTTCAAAATATTTAATAACCTCATTTCCATTTTTAATCTCTAATTTTTTTTGATTGTTCACATTGTTTTCTATTTTATTTAAATTATTTTGTCCTTCATCATTTTCAAAAATTTTAGTGTATAATCTTTGCACATTAAAACACCTGCAAGATATGTTTTTGTTATTACCTTATTTCTATATTTTAGAAAAGATTTATATGAGCTTCCATTTTCATTTTTCCAAATTTTAATATTTTGTGCAAAACTTCTTCCACCAAAGGCATTATTTCCATGCAATCTATATCCAAAAAATGGTTCATCAATACAATAAACGCCTTTTAAATTGCATGCAATATAGACAGAATGCCAATCATGTGCAATTGTATTCTCAGTAAATGGTAACATCAATTCTTTTACTTGCTTTGTAAAAAGCTGACTGCATCCAATTGCAATATGTCTTGAAAATGGTAAAATAAAATATTTTCCTCTGTTATATGTAATTTTATTATTTTCAATTTTAAACATTTTAGGAAAATATTTTTCGTTAATAATTGGCATATTTATATCTTAAATAACTATTATGTAATATATTTCCATTTTCGTCAATTTGTCTAGCGTCAGAATATACTAAATCTACATCCATTTCTTTTAAAACATTTAAAGATTTTTCTATTTTTTTCGGATACCAAATATCATCATGGTCAGAGAATGCAATATATTCAGCATTTGATTTTTCAAGAACAAACTCAAAATTTTTTGTATATCCTAAATTTTTTTCTTGAAAGTATAATGTGATTCTATTATCTTTATTTGCATACTCTTCTAAAACTGCTCTTACATTTTTATCTGTAGAGCAGTCATCAGAAATTATTAAATTAAAATTTTTATATGTTTGGTTTAATATGCTATCTAGTTGAATTTTAAGATATTCAATTTTGGTGTT
>CACWHO010000064.1 GCA_902760765.1 uncultured Eubacteriales bacterium
AATGATGATGAAAAAGACATACCAGATTATGTTGAAGTTGCCACAACAAGACCTGAAACAATGCTTGGAGATACAGCAGTAGCTGTAAACCCAAAAGATGAAAGATATAAAAAAATTGTTGGAAGAAAATGTATTGTTCCAATTGTTAACAGAGAAATTCCTATAATTGCAGATGAATTTGTAGATATAGAATTTGGAACAGGATGTGTAAAAATAACTCCAGCACATGACCCAAATGATTATGAAGCTGGATTACGCCATAATCTAGAAATAATAGAAGTATTTGATGATAATTCAATAATGGGAGATTTATTCTCAAAAGTTAAAGGAATGAAATCAATAGACTCTAGAGACATTGTTGTTGAAGAGCTAAAAAAATTAGGTTCATTAGTTTCAATAGAAGATTATACACACAATGTTGGAACATGTTATAGATGCCATGGTATTGTTGAACCTAGAATTTCAGAACAATGGTTTGTAAAAATGAAAGATTTAGCAAAACCAGCAATTGAGGCAGTAAAAAGTGGTGAAGTAAAATTTGTTCCAAAAAAATATGAAAAAACATATTTTAATTGGCTTGAAAATATTCAAGATTGGTGTATTTCAAGACAATTATGGTGGGGACATAGAATCCCAGCATATTATTGTAAAGACTGTGGAAATATAATGGTTGCAGAGAAAATGCCTACAAAATGTACAAAATGCGGGAAAGAAGATATCTATCAAGATGAAGATACATTAGACACATGGTTTAGCTCAGCCTTATGGCCATTTTCAACACTTGGTTGGCCAGATACAAAATCAGAAGATTATAAAACATTTTTCCCAACAGATGTATTAGTAACAGGATATGATATAATCTTCTTCTGGGTTATTAGAATGGTATTTTCAAGTTATTATGCTACAAAGAAAAAACCATTTAGTGACATAATTATCCATGGACTTGTACGTGATAGTCAAGGAAGAAAAATGTCTAAAAGCCTTGGAAATGGAATAGACCCAATTGAAATAGCTGACAAATATGGTGCAGATGCATTAAGATTCTCACTACTTTCTGGTACTACAATGGGAAATGATATAAGATATATGCCAGAAAAACTTGACCAAGCATCAAACTTTGCAAACAAAATTTGGAATGCAGCAAAATTTATCATAATGAATATGCCAAATAAAGAAGAAGTTAAAAAATTTCACGAAGCTGAGTTTAATGCTACAACAAATACATATAGAAGAGAAAATCTTAGAATTGAAGACAAATGGATTCTAAACAAGCTAGATAAATTAATAATTGATATAATAAGAAATATTGAAAATTATGATTTAGGAATTGCAATAGATAATTTATATAACTTTATTTGGAACGAATTTTGTGATTGGTATATTGAAATATGTAAGAGTAGAATATATAGTGATGATGAAAAAACAAAATTGATAGTTACAGATATTTTAAATTATGTATTTGGAACTTCACTTAAATTACTACATCCATTTATGCCATTTGTAACATCAAAAATATATGAAAATTTAGTAAATTATGATGAAAAAGATTTAATGGTTTCAGAATGGCCAAAAGTAAATACTGAATTAAAATATGAAAATGAAGAAGAAATAGTTGAAAAAATAAAACAAATTATTGTTGAGATAAGAAATGTAAGAGCAAACATGAATATACATCCATCAAAAAAATCAGAATTAATATTTGTAACAAAAAAATATGAAGATGAATTATGGGATGCAAAAGAATTTATTTTAAAACTAGGATTTGGAACAACATTAAAAATTCAACAAGACAAAACAGGAATTGCTGAAAATGCAATATCAATACTAGCTGATGGAATAGAATTATATATGCCACTAGAAGATTTAGTTGACTTGGAAGAAGAAAGAAAAAGACTTGAAGAAGAAAAAACAAAATTAGAAGCAGAAGTTGAAAGATGCGAAAAGATGCTTTCAAATCCAGGATTTATAAATAAAGCACCAGCAGCAAAAATACAAGAAGAAAGAGAAAAACTTGCTAAATATAAGGAAATGCTTGAAAAGGTAAAGGCAAGAATTTAAGATTTCAAATCATTATCTAGTAATAAGGCAGGTTTATAGGTAAAACCTTATTTAAAAACCTAAATAATATATACAAGGGATGAAAATTTTAATGGATAGTGTAGATAAAATTTATGAATTAATTAATTCAATACCAGTAACGCGTAAAAATAAAGAAGAAATAGAAGAAATTAAATTACAAGTTGAACAGCGTAATTTAATGAAAGCTCTAGAAATGATAAAAGATCTTAAAGAAGAAGAAAATGCAGAAGTTCAAGTTAAAAAAACAGGAGTTGAAAAAAAGGAATATCCAGAAGAACTAGAATGTGCTGATTTAGAAAGAAAATTTATTTCAGCACTTTTGGATAATCCAAAACTAATATCAAAATATTATTTTTTATATGATATATGTAAATTTGAAGATCCAGAAATGCTTAATATATATAAAAGTGTATTGTTTAATGAAGGCTCAAAATATTCATCTGAAAAAGCAAAAGATGGCTTCAATTTTGGAAAAGATACAGAAGATGTATATCAACTTAAAACACAATTAAGGAAACAAGCAAGAGAAAATTCATATGATGTAGAAGAAATTTATACAGAGCTACACAAAAAATTCATATTAAGAAAAGCATATGAAGAATCACCAGAAAGCAATGTTCAAGAAAAAATTTTGGAAATTACAAAATATGATTTATATGATGATATGTCTGCAGAAGAAGTTGAAGATACAATAAACCAAATTAAAGTAACACAAAAATTCAAACAATCTGTTTTGTCAGAAGATTTAGTTGATTTCTTAGAGAGCGGAGAAAGTGATTTGGCAAATGGACTTAGTTACCCATTTCCAATTATCACACAGGTATTTAAAGGAATAAGAAGAGGAGAAACAATGGCATTTGCTATGCCATCAAATGCTGGTAAAAGTAGGCTTACAATAGATATTGCTGCATACACTGCTATTGTCCATAAAAAGAAAGTACTAGTAATTTCAAACGAAATGTCAGAAGAAAAGATGAAACTATGTTTAATAACAACAGTATTGAATAATCCTGAAATTCAAAAACTACATGGTCAAAAAGTACATGTTTCTGAAACTGAATTGCTTGAATTTAAATTCAAACCAGATGACCCAAAAACATGTGAAGTTGATAAAGATGGATATGTTTTAAAAGAAATTGATGAAACTCAAGCAAAGTTCGTAAAAAGGCTATTAAAAGTTTCAACTGAATTTGTAAAAGTAATTCAAGCAATAGATTGGGTAAGTAAACAAATTAAAAATCAAATTTACTTTATAAATATTACTGACCACACAAATGATGAATTAAAAAAGGTTATTATAAACTATTTTTATAAAGAGCATATTCAATACATTTTTTATGATACTTTAAAAACAGATACAGCAAATATTGGAAATCCGGAGGAAATAAAAAAGACTGCGACAATACTTTCCAATTTAGCACAAAATTTTAATATATTTATTTGTTCAACATTACAACTAACAGAAAACAAAACAGACCCAATTAATTTGGATGTTAACGACTTAGCTGTAAGTAGAACAGTAAAAGAGGTTTTGGATACACTTTGCTTATTTAAACAAATAAATAGAGATGATTTAGATAAATATGAATATTCATTAAAAGAAGTTGATACAAAATTTTTTGACCTTGAAAAATCAAGTGACCCAGATGTTAGATATTATTCATGTGTAATTGATAAAAACAGAGCTGGTGCTAAGCCAAAATTAGTATTTAAATTGAATTTAGCATATAATAG
>CACWHO010000065.1 GCA_902760765.1 uncultured Eubacteriales bacterium
ACTAAATTTATTAATCAACAAAAAATATGTATTATTGTAGTTATATAAACTTGAATTTTTATTAATAGTATTTATAATTGGTCTATTATTTACAGAACTTTTAAAATCTAAAAAATCATCAAAAGATTCAAACTCAAAAATTTTAAATTTTTCAGATGCTTTTTTCTTAGGCACAGAAGTCTTTTTAGACTTGTCTAAATATTTTGTTATAGTAAAAACGATTATACCATCATCTTTTAAAAATGATTCAATAAATAGTTTATATCCTGTAGTATCAAAGTTTAATTGCTCTTTTGCTTCATTTAAGATTGATAGTACAAATTTTTGAGATTTTGGAGTTGCTAAAAGTAATTCTTCAAATTTAATTGATTTACTGTTTATATCATTAGTGTTAAAAATAACTCTAATCTTATTATCTGTAAGTTTTTCAAATTTCATAAATATTCCTCCTTAGCATTACTGAATTTATTATACTACAATATTTTATATATTTAAAGAAGCAAATTTTGGTAATTGTTAAAAAAGCACTTGAAAAAAATGCAAAATCAATATATAATACTTTTGGTAAAAAAGGTAAACCCGTAAGAACAAAAGAAAAGATGGAGGTATAGAAAATGGCTGTTAAAGAAAAAAACATATGGGTACTAATATTATTTTTATTGGCTGGACTTGTAATAGGGGGATTAATTGGAAGTCTAGCATCAAAGGTATCTTGGCTATGGTGGCTAGGATATGAGCAAGAATTTGGGTTATCAAGTCCACTTGTTTTGGATTTAAATGTTTTAAAAATAACATTTGGATTAATGATAAAAATAAATATTGCAAGTATTATAGGATTAATAATAGCAATATTTATTTATAAAAAAATTTAAAAATTCAAACTCAATTAATTTTAATGTTAATTAAAAAGTTTTAAAGTTTAAAATTATAAAAATGTGGGACAAATTTAAAATGAAAGGATGTTTTAATTTGTCACTTAAAATAAAAGAACTACCACAATCAGAAAGACCATATGAAAAATTAGAATTATATGGTGAAAAGGCTTTATCTAATGCGGAATTGTTAGCAATTATCATAAAGTCTGGAACAAAAGAAGAAACTTCAGTACAATTAGCAAATAGAATTTTAAATCTAAATTATGAACCTGAAGGTGGAGAACTTGCTTTTTTAAAGCAAATTACATTAGAGGAACTTAAACAGATAAAAGGAATAGGAAGGGTAAAAGCAATACAATTAAAAGCTGTTGCAGAACTTTCTATTAGAATGTCAAAACCATCAAATTACAAAAAGATAAAAATAAAAACTTCTGATGACATAGCAAACTTGTTAATGGAAGAATTAAAAAATGAGAAAAAAGAAATTGCTATTGAAGTTTTGATGAATATAAAAAACGAAATATTAAAAATCACAAAAGTTTCTGAGGGCGATTCAAATTTTGTAAATATTTCAATAAAACAATTGATATCTGATGCATTAAAAATAAGAGCACCAAGAATGATTGTAGTACATAATCATCCATCTGGTGACCCAACTCCAAGTATGCAAGACATAAAATTTACAGACAAATTATATAATGCCACACAAATTTGTGGAATAGATTTGTTAGACCATATTATAATTGGAAGAGATTGTTTTAAAAGCATATTCGAAGAAACAAAAAAATTTATAAATCAATAAAACCATTTGGGAGGACGCTATGTATAGAGAAAAGAAAAGCGGAGCATTGGGAATTGTAATAACCATTGTTATTTTAATATTGGTTGTAATATTTTCTAATAAAGAATCTAATACATCTTTTTTTGAAAACTTTGCTAATAAATTGGTAATGCCAGTACAAAACGGATTAACATATATGAAAAACAAAATAAGTGGCAATAGCACATTCTTTACGGATGTAAGCAACTTAAAGCAAGAAAATGAAAATCTAAAAAAGAAAAATAGCGAGTTAGAGCAATCTTTAAGAGAACTTGAAAGTGTTAAATCAGAAAATGAACAATTAAAAGGTTACCTGGATTTAACAGAAAAATACAGCAATTATAAAGCAATTCCTGGGTATGTAATAGATAGAGATATAAGCAATTATTCTAAAACAATTATAATAAATATTGGACAAAAAGATGGAGTGGAAAAAGATATGCCAGTAATTGCAGACCAAGGACTTGTTGGAAAAATCCTTTCAGTAACAAATGATACTGCCAAGGTTATGACAATAATTGATACATCAAGTTCAGTAAGTTGTGTAATGAGTACAAATCAAGAAAGTATTTCATGTAGAGGTACACTTGATAGCAATACAGCAGTAAAAGCAATGTACATTCCAACAGAAGTAAATTTAGTACAAGGTGATAGTGTAGAAACATCAGGACTTGGGGGAATATATCCAAAAGGAATCCATATAGGTACAGTAAAAGAAATAAATCCAACTAAAAATCCAACAGACAGATATGCAATGGTAGAAACTGCTGTTGACTTTAATAAATTAACAACAGTTCTTGTTATAAAGAATAATTAGAAAGTATAAGAGGTGAGTGCATTGAGAAAAATATTTATAAATATAACTCTTATACTAATTGGATTTTTATGTCTATTTTTACAAACTAACTTCTTTTCATGGTTTACTATACATGGTATAAGTCCAAATTTGTTTATAATTTATATTTTATTTATAGGATTGTTTGGAAGCAAAAGCATGGGCATTATTTATGGCTCAGTTTGTGGAATTATCCTTGATTTATTGTTTAAACAAAATGTTGGAATAAATTTGACGGGCTTAGTTATTGTTGCACTAATGGGAATAATGTTTAATAAAAATTTTTCAAAAGATAGTAAAATCACAATTATTTTTATGATTTTTTGTTCTACAATAGTATTTGAAGTAGTTTTGTACTTTTTAAATTATGCTATATATTCTATAAATATAGAAATGACAAGCTTTATAAAGATATTAGTAATTGAAACAATATACAACATTATTTTGTCAATTATTTTATATCCACTTTTACAAAAATTTGGATATTATATTGAAAATGAGTACAAAGGAGATAAAATTTTAACTAGATATTTTTAAAAGAAGGTGAAAAATTGCATATTAGTAGAAAAAATATTAATTTTAGATATAATATATTGACTGTACAAGACTTACAAGAGAAAGTGTATTAATTGCAGATAGAGGAAATTTATTAGATAGGTCTGGGGAAACTCTTGTAACATCATCACAAAAATTTGATTTGGAATTGTATAAAACAAAAATTGATACACAAACATTAAATGATTCAATATTAAAAATTGTTAATACATTACAAAAATATAAAATAAGTTATACAGATACTTTTCCGATTAATATACAACCATTTTCATTTACTATTTCAGGAGATGAACTTAAAAATTGGAAAAAAGATAATGAACTTGATGAAAACATAACAGCAGAGCAAACATTCTATAAATTTAGAGATAAATATAAAATAACAAATTCTGATATAGAAGAAATTAGAAAAATTATTTCAATTAGATATGAGATTGTAAGACAAGGATATAGTAGCACAAAACCATTGGTTATAGCAGAGGACATTCCAAGAGAAGCAGTTGCAGAGTTTACAGATAGAGGAGATGATTTCCCTGGAATAACAGTAACTGTTAAACCTGTAAGAAAATATATTAATGGAAAATTAGCTTCACATATATTAGGATATGCCTCAAAAATTGGTAATTCTGAATATAATGAAAACAAAGATAAATATAGCCAAAATGATATAATTGGAAAAACAGGAATAGAAGCTTTATTTGAAGACTATTTAAGAGGAACAAATGGCATAAAACAAATAGATATGGCTGTAGATGGAACAATTACTGCAGAAGAAACAGCAAAAGAAGCTGTTGCAGGAGATAATATTGTTTTAACTATAGATTCAAAATTACAGAAAATTGTTGAAGACCAATTAAAAGAAAATATAGAAAAAATTAAAAGTGGTGGTTTTGGAAAAGCATATGATGCAAAAGGTGGATCTTGTGTAGTTATGAATGTTAAAACAGGAGAGGTACTTGCAATGGCAAGTTACCCAGACTATAACCCACAGTCTTTTGCAGATGGAATAAGCAATAGTGAGTGGTACAGTTATTTAAATAATTCAGATCACCCATTAATGAATAAAGCAATACAAAGTGCATATGAACCTGGTTCAATTTTTAAAATGGTAACAGCAATTGCTGGGTTAGAGTCAGGAAATATAACATTAACAGAAAGAATAAATGATGTAGGACAATATAAAAAATACAATAAAACATGGAATTGTTGGTATTATACAGATTACCATAGAGGACATGGATATCAAAATGTTGTTGGAGCAATTAAAAACTCATGTAACTATTTCTTTTTTGAAACAGCAGATAGAATGGGAATAGATATTTTAGCTAAATATGCTAAATACTTTGGTCTAGGGACAAAAACAGGAATTGAACTACCAAATGAAGTTGCCGGAACACTTGCAAGCAAAGAATATGTTAAATCAATAAATCAAAGTTGGAATCCTGGAGATACATTAAATGCTGCAATTGGACAAGGATATAATAGATTTACATCATTACAAATGGCTAAATATACAAGTATGATTGCAAATGGTGGTAAAAATATTGATGTAAGTATTGTTAAATCAATAGAAAAAGCTGATGGCACACAACTTAATATGGATGAGGTAAAAAAAGATATTAATAATAAGTTAGGAATTACAGATACATCTGAAAGTGAAAAACTTGATATTAACCAAAGTTATATAGATGCAGTTAAACAAGGAATGAAATCTGTTACAAGTGATGGTACAGCTGCTGTTAGATTCCAGAACTTTAATATATCTGTTGGAGGAAAAACAGGTTCAGCAGAAGCTGGAAAAGATGCAAATAACAAAGATATTGTAAATGCATGGTTTACTGCTTTTGCACCATATGAAGACCCTGAAATAGCAGTTGTAGTTATGGTTGAAAATGGAGGACATGGAAACTATACGGCAGAAGCGGTTAGAAACATAATGGCAGAATATTTTGGAATGAATACACAAAATGTTACAGAAGATATGTCAGCAATTTCTTATACAGAAAGCATAAGATAAAATTATAGTTAAATCAAAAAATAATATGCAGAGGTGATAACATGGAAGGAAATATTAGCATAACACTAAAGAAAAACGAAATCGTATTAAAAATATCTGATGATTTGGAACAAGAAAAAATAATTACATTATTAAATAAAAAAATGCCTGAATTAAAAAAATTTTATAAAGATGAAAAAACACCAATTAGAGTTACTGGTAAAGTGTTAAAAAATAAAGAAATTGACGAAATAAAAAACATAATAAAAAATAATATTGATGTAGATATATTTTTTGACACACCTAAAACACTAGGGCTTTCTAGCATTATAAAAACATTTAATAAAGAAATTGCTGTATCTGAAACAACATTCCATAGAGGTTCATTAAGGTCAGGACAAAGAATTGAGACAGAAGGCAGTATTGTAATTCTTGGAGATGTTAATTCAGGAGCAGAAGTTATTGCATCAGATAATATTGTGGTTTTAGGAACATTAAGAGGATTAGCACATGCTGGAGCAAAAGGAAATAAGGAGGCAATAATTGCGGCTGGAGCAGTAGATACTGTACAATTAAGAATTGCAAACATTATTAAGGAAATAAATAGAGATGAAGAACCATTACATAGAGAAACATATATATATATTAAAGATGATAAAATAGAAATAGTTTAATGTAAAAATGGCAAGATAAATTAAATAATAAAATAGAAATTATTAAAATTACTTAAACAGCAATACAAACTTAAATATAGCAAAATGAATCTATGAAAACAGTAACAAAAAAAGTATGATATATAAAACTTCATCATGCACATTTTCTTGATATAAAAAAAGTAAAAGAGCAAGAATTATTAAGTCATCCATATATAATTTAATTCCAAAAATTTCAAAAATAGCTTGTTCATTATTAGTAGGAAGAAATTTTATATCACTAACATTTTTAATGCTAGTGATATTTTTTTCATCTTTTTTGTTATCTCTTATATAACTATTATAATTCCTTTTATAATAGTTATAATATTGGTAGTTAAAAGGATAATTCCAAAATGGAAATCTAAAATTCATTTTTTATTCTCCTTTTTATTTATAATACTATGATTTACCATAGATTATTTTTTATTTTCATTGTTATTTTCATTTATAATCTCTGCAATTTTAGCCACATTTAATAAATTCATGTAATTATCTAATTGATTTTTTTTACTATCCCTTAAATAAGGCTTTAATGAATTTAATAAGTTTGCCCTTGGGTCACCATTACTAGAATTACCCATTTTACCAAGCATTGCAGAAATATTTTTAATAGTATTTGCATCAATATTATTTAAATTTCCAACGGTATTTGAACCATTAGAAGTATTAGTTTGCACATTATTGCTACCCTTTAAGTTATTGTTTGAAGAATTAAAAGAATTGCTACCATTTTGCGTATTAGACAAGTTACTTGATAAATTATTATTGAAGTTTTGAGAATTTGAGTTATTTTGGTTTGAAAGCATTTTTGAAAAATTTTGTATTAAATCTGGAGGTATTTGAGAAATAGCACCAGCAATATTTCCACTATCAACCATATTTTTTATATTATCCA
>CACWHO010000066.1 GCA_902760765.1 uncultured Eubacteriales bacterium
TTTCCAAATTTTACTTCTTGGAATAAAAAGTCATGAACTTTTCCCCAAGTTATATCTTGATGTAAGAACTCATTAACTTCATCTTCAACTTTTTGTTCTTTAGGAGTCAATTCAACTTTAATTTCATGGTCCCAAGGAATATCTTGCATCCAGAAGTTTTTAAATTTTGTCCAAAATCCTACTTTTGTTGGTAATGCTGAACTTCTAATTGTTCCAGCATTTTCATTCATCTCATTTTCTTCTATTTCATTTTCAAATGTAACTCCACCAAATACATCTGCTTTTTCTTGATTATTATCTTCTGACATAATATCGTCCTCCTTTGTAATTATCTATTAAATATTTTATACTATAAAAATTTCCAAATTTCAATATTTTTATTCGATTTTATTATTAAGTTTGTGTTACGTAGATATTACATAAGATTTACATTTGTGTTATTACATATTCTTCTGTTGCACCTTCAACTGTTATTTCAACAATTTGATTTTCTAAATTTTTATTTGTTTTGCAATGTACCATTATATAATTTTGTGTATGTCCTTTAAATATGCCATCTTTTTTTTCTTCGAATAATACTTCTAATTTCTGACCAATATATTTTTTATTATATTCTAATTCATTTTGATTTGATAATTCAATTAATTTTTTGCTTCTTTCTTCCTTTATTTTTCCATCAATTTGATTTGGCATTACTGCAGCCTTTGTTCCTTTTCTTTGTGAGTACTTAAATATATGCATTTTATAGAATTTGATTTTTTTCAAAAATTCATATGTTTGTAAAAATTCTTCTTCTGTTTCTCCTGGAAATCCAACTATAATATCTGTTGTTAAATTAACATCATTATATGTGTTCTTAAGCCTTTCACAAATTTCAGAAAATTGCTGTGTATTATATCTTCTATTCATTCTTTTTAATGTTTCATCACATCCGCTTTGTAATGACAAATGGAAGTGATGGCATATTTTATCAAGTTTTGATAACCTTTCTACAAATTCTTCTGTTATTAACAATGGTTCTATTGAGCCAAGTCTAATTCTTTTTAATCCATCTATTTTATTTATTTCTTCTAATAAATCAATTAAATGATAATCTTCTTTAAAGTCTTTTCCATATGATGCAATATGAATACCAGTTATTACAACTTCTTTTATTCCTTTTTTTACTACATCAGTTATTTCTTTTATTATATATTCTGGTTTTCTGCTTCTTACCCTTCCACGAGCATAAGGAATTATACAATATGAACAAAATCTGTCACATCCATCTTGAACTTTTATAACAGCTCTTGTTGTTTCAGTAAATGTAACATCTCCAAATTCAGTAAATTCAGTTGATTTCATTACATCTTCTATATCAATTTCTTTTTTATTATCATTTAAAAATTGTTCAACATATTCAACAATATCTTTTTTTTCATTATTTCCAAGGACTATGTCTATTTCTGGAATATCAAATAATTCTTTTTTAGCAACTTGTGCGTAGCATCCAACTGCTACAACTATTGCATTTGGATTTTTCTCTTTTACTCTTCTTAACATTTGCCTTGATTTTCTATCTGACATATTTGTTACTGTACATGTATTTATAATGCAAATATCTGGACTTACACTATCATTATGTTCTTGTATAACATTATATCCACATTCCATAAACTTTTGTGCCATTGCATTTGTTTCATATTGATTTACCTTGCATCCGCAATGTTATAAATGATACTATTTTTTTATTTTTCTCCATTTCAATCTCCGTTTTTTTACATTTAATATGGGCTGAATAAATTAAATTTCAGCCCACAATTTTTATTTTCTATTTAGTTTTTCCATCTAATGCATCTAAATTATCTAGTGCTTTTCCTGTTCCTAATGCAACACAAGATACAGAATCTTGTGCAATCATAACATTTATACCTGTTTTTTCTTGTAATAATTTATCAAGTCCATCAACTAAACATCCTCCACCTGTCATGTAAATTCCTTTATCACTAATATCTGCTGCAAGTTCTGGTGGTGTTTTTTCTAAAACTCCATGTACTGCATCAACAACAAGCATTGCAGGCTCTATTAATGCTTCCATCATTTCACTTGAATGAATTGTAAGTGTTGTTGGTAATCCTGTTCCTAAATCTCTTCCTCTTACTTCCATTTCAGCATCTTGTATTTTTGGATATACACATCCAATATTTATCTTTAAATCTTCTGCTGTTCTTTCTCCAATTATTACATTGTATTTTTTCTTAACATATTTAACAATTGCTTCATCAAATTTGTCTCCAGCGACTTTAATTGAAGCACTAACAACTGAACCTCCAAGTGAAATTACTGCTATATCTGTTGTTCCACCACCAATATCTACAACCATATTCCCATGTGGTTTAGAAATATCAATTCCTGCTCCAATAGCAGCAGCTAGTGGTTCTTCTATCAAATAAACTTTACGTGCACCTGCTTGCATTGCTGCATCTATTACAGCTTTTTTTTCTACTTCTGTAACTTGTGATGGTATACATATCATTATTCTTGGTGCAAATATAGATTTTGGGCTAACTTTATTAATAAAGTTTTTTAACATTTTTTCTGTAACAGTATAATTTGAAATAACACCATCTCTTAATGGTCTTGTAGCTACTATATTTCCTGGTGTTCTACCTAACATTCTTCTTGCTTCACTTCCAACTGCTAATACCTCTCCTGTAGTTTTATCAACGGCAACAACTGATGGTTCTCTTAATACAATTCCTTTTCCTTTAATATATACAATAACTGTAGCTGTTCCCAAATCAATACCAATATCTTGTCCAAATCCAAATTTAAATTTAAGCATTTCACTCTTCCTCTCTATTTTTACGATTATGTTACGATTATATTACAGAATTGAAAATTTATCAATACATTTAATTGAAATATTTAAATTTTTATATTATAATTATTGTATTAAGAAAGAGGAATATAAATGAAAGGTTTTAAATATATATCAAATTCAGAAAATGATACAAAAAAATTAGCCAAATTATTTGCACAAATACTTAAAAAAGGCGATATTTTAATATTATCTGGTGAACTTGGCTCTGGTAAAACAAAATTTACAGAAGGATTTTTATCATATTTTAATTTGGAAAATGAAATTTCAAGTCCAACATTTACAATTGTAAATGAATATAAAAAAGATGATATAAATATATATCATTTTGATGTTTATAGGTTAGAAGATTCTTCAGAGTTTTATGAAATTGGTGGAGAAGAATATTTTGATAATGGTATTTGCATTATTGAATGGGGCGAATTAATTAGAGATGCATTGCCAAAAGATTATATTGAAATTGATTTTTCAAGGTCAGAGGAAAATGAAAATTCAAGAATATTAAATGTATTATCTGTTGGCAATAAATATGATAAATTAATAAATGAATTAAAAATTAAAATATAAAAAAATATGAAAAAAAAATTTAATATATTTTAATTTTTAAAGTTCAAGGCGTAGCGAAGCGGTAGGAACGACCCCAGATATCATTTGAACAAAAATTAAAATATATTAAATTTTTTTTTGCATTTTCTTATTAATATTTACAATTTTTGAAAGGAGATTTAAATTGAAAATTTTATGTATAGACACTTCCAGCAATTTATGCAGTACTGCAGTTTTGGAAGATACAAAATTAATTAAAAAAATAGAATTAGATAATGGCTTAACGTTTAAGTTTAAATGATATTGGTTTAATTGTAACAGACATTGGTCCTGGTTCTTTTACAGGAATTCGAATTGATGTTGCAACAGCTAAAGCTTTTTCCGATAGTTTAAATATTCCAACAATTGGAATTAGCAGTTTAGAAGTTTTGGCATATCAAATTAAAGAAAATGGCTTAGTTTGTAGTACAATAGATTGTAAAAATGATAATTGCTATTTTGCTCTTTATGAATTTAAAAATGGGAG
>CACWHO010000067.1 GCA_902760765.1 uncultured Eubacteriales bacterium
TTTTTCAAAAATAGGATATAGTCCACTATTAACAAAATGCACTATAACAACAGGATACTTTTTTTTCTTTAAAACTTTTTTTAAATCTTCATAAGTTCCTTTCATTACTGGAACATTATCTCTTGTATATTTTGTCTGAAATTTAATTCCTTCATTAACTGCGAAAACCTGTATTTTTAATCCACTTTTTACATACTCTTTGCATCTAGAATGTGCAAAAGCGCAAACATATAAATTAACATAACTAGGATAATCAGGAACTATTACTAATGTATTTTTATCAGTATCTATGGTATCTATTAAATCGTTAGTTTTTAATTCCGAAATAGAAAGATTCTTCAATTTAACCTTACTATTAGCAGCAACTATTAATTTTAAAGTCATCTTATCTATATTACTCACATCAATAGTAGATGTACTATTAATAGGGATATTATATTCATCATTTAGAGTAATATAACCACCACTATTCTCAATTATTCCTGTTACTTTAACCTTAATTTTATTGCATCCTAAAACATTTATTTCTTCTGAATAGTTTTCACCATATCTTTTCTTTAAACCTTTTTCGCAAAGTTCTTTAAAGAAATCATAATGTGTTTTATATTCTGGTGGTACATCATAATTTGGCAATATTGTATTTCCAAATTCAAATTCCACATTACATTTTTCTGCAATTTTTACTGTATTTTCAACTGCATCTGGAAATGCACTAAAATAGTCTGACATTTCTTCAGGTGATTTTATATATAAACCACTATCTTCATCACTCATTCTTTTTCCAGTTTGAATGCAAAGTAATATTTCGTGGTTATATGCGTCTTCTTTTTTTAAATAGTGTGCATCATTTGTTGCAACTATTGGAATATTAAGTTTTCTTGCAAGTTTTATTAATTTTTGATTTGCTAAAACTTGTTCTTTTAGTCCATTATTTTGGACCTCTATATAATAATCTTTTCCAAATAATTTTTTATACCAAATTGCAGTCTGCTCTGCTTTTTCTTCTTGTCCATTTAATAAATATTGATTTACTTCTCCTGCTAAACATCCACTTAATGCTATTAAATTTTCATGATATTTTTCTAACAATTCTCTATCTATTCTTGGTTTATAATAATATCCATCTATAAAACTTGTTGATACCAATTTACTTAAGTTTTTATATCCATCATTATTTTTTGCAAGTAAAATCAAATGGTAATAATGATTGTCAATACCTGGATCTTTTTGCAATCTTGAACGTGGTGCAACATACATTTCACATCCAATTATTGGTTTTATTCCTTCTTTTTTGCATGCTTTGTAAAAGTCAATAACACCAAACATTACTCCATGGTCTGTTATTGCCATTGAATCCATACCAAGTTCTTTTGCTCTTACTGGTAAATCTTTTATTCTATTTGCTCCGTCTAGTAAGCTAAATTCACTATGTACGTGTAAGTGGACAAATTTTGACATAAATTTTCTCCTTCATTTTTTTGTAATTATATCACGTTTTTTTAGATAATGGAATATTTGATTTAAAAATAAAAAAATGCCCTCCTCCAATTATGGAGAAGGGTTTGCTGTCTTATACTCTTGAATATAATTTAAGCATATTTATAACATTATAATCGTACCAGATTATTCTCATCTGGTCTACAACTTTGCCATGGTTCAAAAAAAGAACCTTTGTGTAATTTTTGTCAGAGAAGTCTATCTCTATGTTGCTTGACACGCTCATTTTTTTAATGAGTTTCTCAATAATCATGTTCTCTCTTGTGTAGTTTGCCTGAACTTTTTCAAGGTCAGCTACAAATGCACTGAATTGAATACTTTTTCTTGAGATTGTTCCATTTTTCTTTATAAATGAAACATTCTTGTAGTCATATAAGCTTTCTGTCATATTAACCTCCTTAAGAAAAGACAGCATGTATTATTAATACATATATATTATACTACATTTTATGTTAATTATCAAGTATGATTGCATGTAACTTATTAGATATAGCAAAGTTTTCTGTTTTCTATAATTCAGCAAATTTATACAATTTTATAAAAATTATTTACAAAATCTGTGTTTACCAATTGTTACTGTCATTGGTCTTGACCAAATCCATTTATTTGTTGCTGTTGCAGGATTAAAATAATAGATTGCCCCATAGCTTGGATCCCATCCATTTAATGCATCTTGTGCTGCTTTTCTTGCAGTAGAGTCTGGTGTTAAATTAATTTGTCCATCTGTTGTTGCATCAAATGCTCCTGACTGATAAATTACGCCAGATATTGTATTTGGAAATGAGCTACTTTTTACTCTATTCATTACAACGGCCCCAACAGCTACTTGTCCTGTATATGGTTCTCCTCTAGCTTCTCCATATATAAGTCTTGATAAAAGATTTAGGTTATTGGAATTATTTGATGAGCCTGTTGAGTTGTTTGTAGAAGTTATACCCATTGCTGCAAGTGTTTTTTCTCCTGCAATTCCATCAACTGTTAATCCATTTTTTCTTTGGAAATATTTAACAGCATTTAATGTCTTTGAGCCATAAACTCCATCAATACTTCCATTATAATATCCCCATCTTTTTAATTTTGTCTGAATTTGAGTTACTTCACTTCCTGTTGACCCATATCTAGAAAGTGCTTCAATATCTTTATTATTATTTTCCCATTTTATATAAAAAGTAAATGAAATTATTAGCAAAATTAAAAAACTAATTATAAAAAATTTTTTCTTAAACATAAAGTTACCACCTTTTATAATTAGTTTTAACAACATATTAATTTTTATGCATATTATTTTATTTTATTTAATGTAGAAAGATTATATATTTATGTATGTTTCGAATGTGATTGGAAAGTGTGCTAGAAACTCTTAATTTAAGGAAATGAAGGAGCCCAAATCCTTTTGGGGAGTGTCATTTCCTTAGATTTAGAGTTTCTAAACACTTGTATTAAACTGAGAAACATAAATAAATATATAATCTTTCTACATTGTAATAAACAAAAAAATAATAATTATATATTAGAACAATATTCGCAAAGTATTGTTTCCATACCAATCTGTAAATCAATTTTTCCATTTTTATAATTAAAATCTAAATCACACAATTCTTGCAAAATTTTTCTTAAATCATTTTCTTTAAAAAATCTTGCTTGATTTTTATATTTATTTATCAAAAACGTTTGATTTGGTTTTAAGTTTAAATAAGTTATGGCATCTTTATTTTTTTCTGTTGCAATTTTAGTAATATAAATACGTTTAAAATGATTATATAACATTACCAAAATTCCTTGTAATGATTGTCCATCATATACCAAATTATGCAAAACTTCTATTGCATTTGAAATGTCTTTTCTTCCTAAGTCATCTGTTAAATCAAATATAACACTTTCTGCTTTTTTTGTTGCAAGTTTGTCAATATCTTCTTTTTTTATAGTTCCATTTTCTCCAGCATATTCTATCAATTTTCTAATTTCATTTATCAAGTCTTGCATATTTGTGCCACAACATTCAATAAGATAATTTATTGTTTTTGAGTCAATATTAACTTTATATGCATTACATATTTTTTTTAGTCTATTTTCAATTTGAAATGGTTTTTGCAAATCAAATTTACATACAATTCCATTCTTATCAATTGTTTTAAATAAGTTTGACCTTGCATCAACCTCTTCTTCTACAAATACTAAAACAATAGATTCATTTATTATTTTGATATTTTCACTAATATATGTGTTTAATTTTTCTTTTAAATCAGAAATTTCTTTAATTTTTCTTTTTCCTTCACTTTTAAATATTCCAGTATTACGTGCAATTATTAACTTTTTTGGATATCCAAAACTTGGTGTTTCAATATCAGCAATAATTTCAGAAACATTTTGCTCATCAATTTGAATATAATTTATTCCTTGTATGCATTCTCCAAATATACTTTTTATCTTCTTTAAATTGCTTTCTAATAAAAATATTTCTTCACCATACAAAAGATATAAACTATTTAATTTATTTTGTTTTAATTCTGTTTCTAAATTTTCTATTGATAACATTTTAACTCCTAAAATTCAAACTATAAATTTTCTAATAATTATTTTTTCATTATTTATCTGTTACAATTCTTAAAATTTCTGCAACACTCCAAGCTTGTGCTATTGCACCTTTTGGTTCATTTGGTCTTTTTGAATCATATATTTCTGCAATACTTCCTACACAACCTCTTTCGTCTATTTCTTTTTCAAAAGTTTTAGTTGTTTTTTCAACAAAATCATCTAACTTTTTTTGTACTTTTTCTTTGTATGTTTTTCTTTTTTC
>CACWHO010000068.1 GCA_902760765.1 uncultured Eubacteriales bacterium
TCAAATGGAGCAATTGTGTATCTCGTTTGAGAAACATTTTACTACAAATGTAACTGAGATAAATCTTAATTACATACCAATTATAACATGTTTTTAAGAATAATATAAATATTTCTATTTGTTATAATAAGTTAGATATATATGTTAAGTTATGGTATAATAATGTTATAGAGTAAATGATTCTTTAATGTAAGGTGGTGATTAATATGACTATGGAAGAAAAAAATAAATTAGTAATTGATTATATAAATAATATCAAAGATAATTTTGAAAAAAGTGGAAATCCAGTATCTGATGAAACTGTTACAAATGTTACAAATAGATATATTAATTCTAGTAAATCTTTTGAAGAAATAAAACAAGAAATTGATAAGATGGTTGAAGAAAAGTTAGAAGAAATAAGAAAAAGATTAGAATTTATAGAAAAAATACAAAAAGAAGCAAAAAGTATTCAAGATTTAAATGTTGATAATATAGGTATTACATTAAATGAACAAGATATTGATTTAATGATGATAGCAAATGCAAAAAATCCAGATGAATTAAAAAAAGCTTTAGAAAAGATAACAAATATTAATTTTGAATTACCAAATATTCAAATGGAAGATGAACAATTTCAAAGTATAAGACAACAAGTTTATGATTTATATATTGGATCGTTAACTTCAAGAAATGAGTATTATGCAAATCCAAACATTCAATTAAATAAAAAAATAGAATATATAAGAAAAAGCGGAATATTTGATGCTGAAGAATTGCAAAAATTTAATTCTATTTTACAAACTGGAAATGGAAATATAAATAAAATATTAACTGATATAAATAGTACATTTTCATCAGAAAAAATTCATCAAATATTTCAAACAATGAAAGATTATTCACCAATTGAAAAAACTGGTGTTATTGGTACTGATATAGAAACATATCAAAGAATGTTTAAAGAAATGAACAGTAGTTATAATTCAATTACAATTGATGAATCTGCTAAATATGGTAATGTCGCATTACTTGATGGTACATTTGATTTTAGTCATTTACAAAAGGCGTTAGATTTTGCTAAAGAAAACGGACAACAAGTTAGATTAAATACATTACTTTTCTATATGGATTGTCCTGATTATTTGTATAATTTACCAGTTAATGAAGAAAACAAACAAAGAGTAAAACAAGTATTATCAAATTATGTAGAACAAATAACTTCATTTATTAGAGATAATGGTTATGATTCTACTGTTAGAAGTATAGATGTTTTCAATGAATTATTAAATAGATTTGCTATGGATGGTGAGATTCCATATCAATATCGTGGAGATATTGTACAAGATTCAAATATAAAAGATTTTGATAATATTAAAAGTGGTTGGTTAAAATTTCTTAATGTGGAGGATTTATGTGATGTAATATCAATTGCAAGAAGAAATCTTCCAAATACTGATTTTATGTATAATGATGATAATTTAATTGATCCTAGAAAAATACCAGCCACTACTGAAATTTTAAAAAGAATTAGACAATATGAAATTACACATGATATAAGATTAATTGATAGTATTGGAACACAAATGCATATTGATAATGGTGTTACTAAAGAACAAATTATTAATATGTTTAATACTTTAAAACAATATGGATTGCCAATAGAAATTACTGAATTTGATATGGTAATGATTTCTAATATTGAAGGACTAAGTGAAGAGGAAATTAAAAACTTAAGAATTCAAAAAATAAATGATTTTTTTGCAGCTATAAATGAATGTAGAGAAAATGATAGTATTAGAGGATTTACTATATGGAGTAAAACTGATGCCCAAAACTTTAGAGTAGCATTAGAAAATGAACAAAGAATAAAAAATGGACAAGAACCAATTAAAACATTACATGGCGGTTTTTATAACAATGATATGACAGATAAGAAATACAAAACAAAAGCAAAATTCCAAGATTTTAATTATCATACACATACATATAGATCAGGACATTCAGAATATGTTAGTGATGAAGAAATACTAAAAACCGCAAAACAAGCTGGTATTAGTATGCTTGGATTTAGTGAACATGTTCCTAATCCTAATTTAATTTTACCAGATGAAGATCATAGAATGCTTTTATCTGAAGTAGATGGCTATATTGCATCAATTAATAAAATGAAACAGGAAAATCCTGATATGACAATATTAGTAGGATTTGAAGCAGAATTTGATCCAATGAAAGAGTCATTTTTAGGAGAAATGAGAGATAAAGTTGATTACATGATATTAGGTCAACATTTTGTAACTCGTGGACTTCAAAATGTGCCATCAAAAAATAATCCTAATTATCCTTTAGAATATGCCCAAATGGTATGTAAAGGAATAGAAAGTGGATTATTTGATATTGTTGCTCATCCGGATCATTTTATGAAGTTTAGAGATACAATAAGTGATGAGAATAAAGCTTCTTTTGAAGCAAATTGTATTAAGGCAAGTCATATGATTTGTCAAAAAGCAGCAGAAATGGGAATACCTATTGAAATTAATTTATCCCCTGCATTAAATAATAAAATCTTATCTGATGGTAATTTAACTTACCCACATCCTACTTTTTGGCAAGTTGCTCAAGAAATTGATGGTTTACAAGTTTTAAAAGGTGTTGATGCTCATGATTTAAGTGCATTTAAAAATGTACCACAAGCAGAACACCTTATTGGTAATATAGAGCAAATGGTAAGTGATAAATTAATTCAAGGAAATTATAACCCAGTTATTGCAAGACAAAATAATCCAAAATTGCAAGAAGCATATAAATCACATCAAGCTGTAGCTTTAACATATGAAACTCATATGGTTGGTCAAATTGTTAATGGTACATTAGCAAATGTTGGTGATGAACTTGATTCAGAAAGTTTAGCCGTAGCAGTTGGAACATCCTTAAATGGGCTTATGCAAAGATGTGTTGATGGTGCAGATAAAAAAGATAAATCAACCGTTGATGAAATATCTAAAATTGCCGATTCACAAGAATTATCAGTTAAAGACAAAAAGGCTAAGTTAGAAAGAAAAAAACAAGTTATTAATGAAACAAATCAAGTTTTAGCAAATCAACAAAGAACTATTGAAAGTGCAAAAAATAATGTTGTTAATGCTATGAATATGGGGTGTGAAAATAGAGAAGAATATTCAGGCGTAGTAACTCAAATGACACAACATCAATCTACAAAAAGTGATACACAAAAAGCACAAATAGAACAAAATATATCAAGTTTTCAACAAGCCAAAGTTGAACAAAAAGCAAATTCACAAAGTATTGATAAACCAAAAGTTTTGAAAAAGACAAATAGTAATCAATCTAATCATACATCATCAAGTGGATTTGCTAACACAATTACTTTAGCTTTAATTGTTACTTTTGTTATAGGTATAGCTGTTGGTATTGGATATATGTTATACAAAAGTGCTATTGGCGGTTAGAATACAATGAAATAACGACTACAATTCGTAGTCGCTTTTGTTTGTCTTATAAAATTCTTCTGCAGCTTCATTCATTTCTATCGTTATGGTATTTGAATTTTTTTGTAAAATGTTTTTAAATAAAATAAAAACGTCGATTAGTTCGACGTTTATTTCAAATGGAGCG
>CACWHO010000069.1 GCA_902760765.1 uncultured Eubacteriales bacterium
AAAATTTCAACTTTTAATTGAACTTTTGTATTTTTTATGGTATACTTATGTCATTGTAAAACTGATAAGAAAAGAGGTTTTTGGATATGAGTAAAAAAAGAATTTTAACAGGAGACAGACCAACAGGAAAATTACATATAGGACATTATTTTGGCTCATTAAAAACAAGGGTACAAATGCAAGACAATCCAGACTATGAAATGTTTATATTAATTGCTGATGTTCAAGCATTAACAGATAATTTTAACAACCCAGAAAAAGTAAGAAAAAATGTAAGAGAAGTTGCAATGGATTATTTATCTGTTGGAATAGACCCTAAAAAAGTTACAATATATGTTCAATCTATGATACCAGAAACAGCAGAATTAACAGTATATTATTCAAATCTTGTAACAATTGCAAGATTACAAAGAAACCCAACAGTAAAGACAGAAATTGCACAGAAAAAAGATTTATTTGGAGAGAGTGTAACATATGGATTTCTTGGATATCCAGTAAGCCAAGCAGCAGATATAACAACATTTGAGGGAGAACTTGTACCAGTTGGAGAAGACCAAGAACCTTTAATAGAACAATGTAGAGAAATTGTTAGAAAGTTTAATAGCATATATGGAGAAGGAGTTTTAAAAGAACCAGAGGCAGTTATATCAAAAACACCAAGAATTAAAGGACTTGATGGAAACGAAAAAATGGGTAAATCTTTAGGAAATGCAATTTACTTATCAGATAGCGAAGAAGAAATAACTAAAAAAGTAATGAGTGCAGTAACAGACCCAAACAGAATAAAAAAAGATGATAAAGGAAACCCTGATGTATGTATGGTTTACTATTATCACAAATTATTTACAAAACCAGAAGATGTTAAAACTGTTTGTGAAGAATGTAAAGCAGGTAAACGTGGATGTGTTGCTTGCAAAAAACAACTTGCAACAAATATTATTGAAGAACTAAAACCAATAAGAGAAAAAAGAGCTTATTACGAAGCACATCCAGAAAAAGTAGATAAAATTCTAATTGAAGGAACAGAAAGGGCAAGAAAAGTAGCAAAAGAAACAATGAAAAAAGTAAAAAAGGCAATGAAACTTGACTATTTTGAAGATTAGGAGATTTTTATGATAAAAAATAATTTATTAGAAGCATTACATCAAATGGAAGATGTAACTAAACTATTTAAATTAGAACCTTTTGAAATATATATTATAGGCGGAAGTGCATGTGTACTTGGCGAATATACTACAAGAGCAACATTAGACTTTGATTTTGTAGATTTAGGTTATCCAGCAAAATATGGAAAAGTTTTTACATTATTGAGAGATTATGATATGCTTGAATTTCAAAGTACAATTCTTTCTCCAAATTTTAAAGAAAGAGCAACGAAACTGGATGAATTTAAGTATATTAGTGTTTATATACTTTCAAAAGAGGATATAGCAGTAAGCAAAATTATAAGGTTAGCAGACAAAGATATTGAAGATTTAAATCAAATAATACCAAAATGTGATAGAAATACTTTAAATCTTATAATTGACGAAGTTTTAAATAGGACAGATTTGTTTGAAAGTAAAAGAAATGAATTTTTAAAAAAATTAAAAATTTTTAGGGAGAAATATAATGTATAGAATTTTTTGCGAGAGTTATATAAATTTTCTAGAATCAATGAATAACACTGGGTATAGATATGAAATTTCAAAACCTTTTTCATTAATTGTTGATGTTAATAAATTTAATATTGAAAAGAAGAAAGAAAGCAACTTATACAAAAAACTATGTGACTTAATTTATTATATGAAACAAAATGTAGATAAATATCCAAAAGTAAAAGCTTTTTTATGGACATTAGATTCTAGAAATATTAAAGGAAAAAAATATAATATTACAAAAAAGGATGATTTAGAAGAGGAAACCAAATTAGTTAATTCATTTTTGAAGTTGGCATATTGGTATTAAAGATAGACATAAAGGTAAAAAATAGGAGGAAAAATGTTTACAGATTATACAAAAATTTTTATAAAATCTGGAGATGGCGGAAATGGTGCTGCCACATTTAGAAGAGAAAAATATGTTGCAGCAGGAGGACCTGATGGTGGAGATGGTGGAAATGGTGGAAACATTTATTTCCAAGTTGACAAAGACAAAAACACATTAATAGATTTTAGATATAATAAAAAATTCAAAGCTAAAAATGGAGAAAACGGAAGTGGCAATAATTGCAATGGTAAATTTGGAGAAGATTTATATATAAAAGTTCCAATTGGTACTGTTGTAAAAGATGCAGAAACAGAAAAAGTTTTAGCAGATTTATCAAAACCAAATCAAATTGAATTGATTTTAAAAGGTGGCAGAGGAGGAAGAGGAAATTCACACTTTGCCACGGCAACAAGACAAGCACCTAGATTTTCAGAAGATGGAGAAAAGGGAGAAGAAAAAGAATTAATATTAGAATTGAAATTACTTGCGGATGTTGGACTTCTTGGATTTCCAAATGTTGGCAAGTCAACATTTTTATCAAAAGTAACAGATGCAAGACCTAAAATTGCCAATTATCACTTTACAACAATCGAACCTAATTTAGGAGTTGTAAGAACAAAAGATGGAGATGGATTTGTAATTGCAGATATTCCAGGAATAATTGAAGGTGCAAGTGAAGGCATTGGACTTGGAATTCAATTTTTAAGACATGTAGAGAGAACAAGACTTTTATTACATTTCTTAGATGTTTCTGGAAGTGAAGGAAGAGACCCGGTAGAAGATTATTACACAATAAACAAAGAACTTAAAAAATATAGTGAAAAATTAGCAAAACGAAAACAAATTATTGTTGCTACAAAAATTGATAGTATGCAAGATGAAACAAATTTAAAAAAAGTAGAAGAATTAGCAAAAAAAGAAAAATTAGAATTCTTTAAAATTTCTTCAGTAACAGGCGAAGGAGTACAAGAATTAATTGACCATGTAACTAAGGTCCTAAAAACATTACCAAAAGAAGAGTTAGTTGAAATTGAAGATAAAAAGGTATATACTCTTGAAGAAGAAAAACCACAATGGGAAGCACATAAAGATGGTAATATTTTTATTGTAACAGGAAGAGCTGTTGATAGATTAATGGGAAGAATAAATATTGAAGATAATGAATCAATGTATTATTTACAAAAATCATTAAAAAATATGGGTGTTGAAGATAAATTAAAAGAACTAGGCGTCCATGAAGGAGACACAGTTAAAATTTCTGATTGGGAACTTGAATGGTATAACTAATTAAAAATCATTAAATAAAGGAGAAATGAAAATGAACGAAAACAACAACGAAACAGAAGAAATAGACATGAACCATCTAATGCAAATTAGAATGGAAAAACTAGATAAATTAAGAGAAGAAGGCAAAGACCCTTTTGAAATTACAAAATTTAATAGAACACATAATAGCAAACAAGTAAAAGACAATTTTGATGAATTAGAAAATAAAGATGTAACAATAGCTGGAAGGATTATTGCAAAAAGAATAATGGGAAAAGCATCATTCTGCCATATTCAAGATAGTGATGGAAAAATTCAATTATATGTTAGTATAAATGATTTAGGAGAAGAATCATAACAATTTAAAGAAGATGATATTGGAGATATTATAGGAGTTACAGGCTTTGTATTTAAAACAAGAACAGGGGAAATTTCTGTACATGCAAAAGAGGTTATATTACTTTCTAAATCATTAAGACCATTACCAGAAAAATTCCATGGATTAAAAGACCCAGATTTAAGATACAGACAAAGATATGTAGATTTAATTGTAAATCCAGAAGTTAAAGATACATTTCTAAAAAGAACTGAAATTATAAAAGAAATAAGAAGAGTATTAGACGAAAAAGGATATTTAGAAGTTGAAACACCAATATTAAATACAATTTCTGGTGGTGCAACAGCAAGACCATTTATAACACACCACAATACATTAGATATT
>CACWHO010000070.1 GCA_902760765.1 uncultured Eubacteriales bacterium
TACAGCCACAAGGGTTCTAGCAATTGTTACATTTTTATGACATTTTTGATTCATTGAAACATTGGCTATGTCCACTTTTAAAAACAGAAAATTAAAAATAATTTTTCTCGTGTCCAATATCTTGACATAGTACAAATATTAACAAAAGTGTTTACAAAAAATGCAGATTTTTGGTAAAAAGTGCTTACAAAAAATGCAAATTTTGAGTAAAAAGTCCTTACAAAAAATGCAAATAATATTGACACTTCCCATAATTTATGGTTTAATATAGCTATATTAATCTAAAAATTTATTATAATATTAAATAATTTTTTCATATTATATAATAAAAATTTAAAAGAAAGGGATTAATCAATTAAATATATTAATTTAATATTTATATATAATTGATTATTTGAGATAAAATGAAAAGAAAATTTGAAAAAACGCTAAATGAATGGCTTGAAGACAATGACAGAAAACCATTAATCGTTAGTGGTGCAAGACAAATAGGAAAAACATATTTAATAAATAAGTTTTGTTTAGAACATTCAAAAAAATATATACATTTTGATTTTATTAAACAAACGGATGCTCTTGAAAATGCAAATATTGATGACTTTAATACTTTAAAAGAAACATTACAAATTGCATATAATTTTAGATTTGATAACCCAGATACAATTGTATTTTTTGATGAAATTCAAGAAGCCCCAAATTTAATCAAAAATCTAAAATATCTAAAGCTTGAATACCCTCATAGTAAAATAATATGTTCTGGCTCTTTGCTTGGAGTAGAATTCCGAAAAATGAAAATATCATTTCCAGTAGGATATGTTAGGCCAGAAACAATGTATCAAATGGACTTTGAAGAATTTTTATATGCAATTGGAGATGAAAGATTTATACCAATAATTGAAGATTGTTATAACAATAACAAGGCAATAAATGAAGCTTTTCATAAAATATTAATTGAAGACTATTATAAATACTTGTTTTTAGGCGGTATGCCTGAAGTTATTCAAAACTTTATTGACAATGATAAAGCTCTTGAAAAAATGAATATTTTAAAAATAAAAGACATTGTTGATATTTACGAACAAGATATGACAAAATATGTTTATAATGAGACAGAATCATTAAGAATAAGAAGAATATATGACAACATAATTCCACAATTATCAAAGGGAAACCCTAAATTTACATTTGCAAAACTTGATTTAAAAGACAATAGAAAAAGCGACTACATAAGTGCTATTGACTGGTTAACATCATCTAACATTATATATAAATGTGACCAGGTCACAAAGCCAGAATATCCTTTAAAAGCATACGAAGACGATAGTTCTTATAAATTATATATGAATGATACAGGAATTTTAAACTATATTGCGGAAATAAAGCCAACTGATATTTTACTTGATTCTGATTATTCTTTTAAGGGAAAACTTGCTGAAAATTATGTTGCTCAACAATTAAAAGCAAATCAATTGAATATATTTTATTATTCAGAAAAAAACAAAGGGAATGATGCAATGGAAATTGATTTTTTACTTCAATTAAACGGAAATATTGTCCCAATTGAAGTAAAAGCAAAAGATAAAACTCAAAGTAAAAGCTTGAATTCTTACATGGATAAATTTAAATCAAAATATGCAATTAGAATTTCAACTAAAAACTTTGGATTTGCAAATAACATAAAGTCTGTTCCACTATATGCAACATTTTGCATTAAATAAAAATATTTACACTTCCAATAATTTGTTTTAAAAATTTAAGGAGAAAGGAATTATCAATTATTAGATTAATTTTCTATATAATCGATTATACGTGAAAAAATGGGTATATATAACAATGGTAAACCAATGGAAGTACCAGAAAATGAAGAAGAAAAAGCTTTAGCCATTTCTGAATGGGCTGAAGAAAATGAGCATTTACAAAATGCAATTTCTTCATGCATAGATAATGGAATTCAAACTTTTGCATCATGTAAAGGGCACAAAATTATAGATTCTCCATATTTAAGTATGGTTATAACGAATAAAAACATAGATAAAATAACCAATATAATAAACAATATTTCAAAGAAAAAAGGAACTGATATTTTATTAACATTTGACGAAAAAAATAAAGGCTCTATTTTAACTATTTACTCAAATATGCTAAATAGAGATAATATATTCGATTTAATTGCAAAATCTGCAAATAGTTCAATAGAACTAGATAATGCAAATAACATTACAAAGCAAATTATAAGATTACATGAAACTTTAAGAATACATGGTGTTAAATCTGAAAGAATGAGAAGTGACATATTGCTACATAATGGAATTTTGGATAGAAAAATAAACGTTCAACATTCTAATGAACTTTACAGTTTTGGACTAGATGAAACACTGCAAACATTTAAGTTTAGAAAGAGAAAAGATTATTTTGGTAAATATAATTATATCCTAAAATCACGTAATTTAGAAAAAAAGCTAGAAGTTTTTAATGATAATTTAATTGCAAATTTTGTATATGCCTTAATGGTTGAAGATGATGAATTCTATTATAAGATTACACATGAACCAGAAAGAAGAAATATAAAAGCTACAACAATAGGTGAAAATGCAGATAAAATCTTAGAAAATACTTTCGATGATAAAGATTTATCAAATAACATAATAAAAACTATAAACAATTTAGATAAAAAATTAAGATTTTCTGGATTAGATTTGAATAAAATATCAAAAGAATATAGCTTTAAATCAAATCTAAAAACAAAGTTAAATAAAAAACAATCATTAGAAATTGTTGATAATTTCTTTAAGGAATTTGGAATAGATGTAAGCAAACTTTTGCAAGAAAGTCAAATGAAAAATAAAAATAATCAAACAATTATATTAACTATGAATCCAGAAGTTAAAAGAAACGAAGCTTCTGCTCCATTATATAATTCTGATGATATATTAGTTAATGTAATTGAAACCGGCACATTAACTGATGCTTATTCATTAGTCCATGAAATATCACATACATTAAACCCTAATTTTAATGAGGCAACATTAATTTTAGGAGAAGTTATTCCACAATGTATGGAAAAAATGTTTGACGATTATTTAAAAGATTTACCAGCTGAGCAAAAAGGGAAATATGGATTTGATGAAAATGTTTTAAATGAAGATATTAGAAAAAGAAATATATCGACTACACTTAATAGATTTAATATAAGCAAAAATGTTGTTAAATATGATGGTCCTGAAAAATCTGAATGTAGTAGATATATGCTTGCAGAAATATATTCATATTTACTATTCACGTTCAGTAAGGATAAAAGAAAAGAAAAAATTAATGAGTTTATTTCAGCTTTAAAAAATAATAATATTGGAAAGGCAAATCAAATATTTGATGTTAAAATTAGCAAAGAAAATACTAGTTGCAGAGATGCTTATGTAAAAACTTGTGTTTATAATTTACAAGAATTATTAAAAAGAGATGAAAATGGTTCATTTGATGGTGAAGATAAAAGTATTTTGATTGATAAAGAAATTAACGATAAAGGTCAGTTATTGACCAATTTTAATGATAGCATAACTAAAATTGGTCGATAACTTCAGTTAAAAAATTTTTATTTTTTGTTTTCCATACTGCTTTATACTTAATTTATAATCCAGTTTGTACCATTGGTTGTACCACTTTTTGTGATATACCCTTTGTCTAACAAAACTTTAAAGTTTCTTAATATAGTTCTTTTGCTTACATCTAAAACATTTGCAATTTGGTCCTGTGTAGCATTTGGGTTATTAATTAAATAATTCAAAATAAATTTTTGGGTTTCATTTAAATCTTTATTCACATTAGGAAAAACTTCACTCGAAAATTTATTTTCATTAAACGGTATATTTACTCGTATATGGTTTGGGAAAAATTCAAAAGTATCTCTTGAATATACTTTTAAATATCTTTGTATCCCTGTTCCTAATCTTTCTACAAACTGTAAATCTCTATAAACTCTCATTAATTCAGGGTTTTTAGGATTTGAAAATCCTTCCAAAAATTCTTCTTTGGATGTTCCATCTGGAATACCTCCATTGGAAGATATAACTAATTTGTTATTGAATATTTCAAATTTAGGAGAATATCCGTTACTCCAGTCATTGTGTACAAAGGCATTCGTTACTATTTCACGTATAGCAACATAATTAAACAAGTGTATTTCTCTTCTCTTTGCCCCATCAATCTTTGTAAATGTTGTATTTTCAACATTTAATCTATTTAAAATATTATCTGTTGCTTTAATAATTGAACAATTTCCATATTCCTCATTTTGAATCAAATCATTAACATCATTACCACTATATTTTGCAAGTTGTATAGATATATCATTATTATCTGCTAAAAGATAAGCTAAATAATTAAATTTACCGTCTTCAGTATATAAATCAAGCTTCTTTAAAAAATTATTATTTACTTCAAAATGATTTTCGCTATAATATAATTTCAAAGTTTTAAATGTTAAATTTTGATTAGGAGAAATAATATTTTTTAATGAGTTTCTAACTCTTTTAGAAAAAATATTATTTATCATTTCTTGACTCATAGGAGCTAAACTGCTTCCAATTCTTGTAAAACAACTATCTGGTGTCATTCCCATTCCCTTTAAATAATATGGTGCTTCTTGTCCTTTGGCAATAACAACTTGTATAAATTTTTTTCCACCTTTTTCACTCAATAAAACATCAAAAAGTCCAATAGTTGAAGGTCTAATATTAGAAATAATTCTATCTTTAATTGTTCTTTGAAGTAAGTCTAAATTTCCATCTAAACCAAGTATTTCTCCATTATCTTTAAATCCAATAAAGATATTACCTCCATTGGTGTTTAAAAAGGCGATTACTTCTTTTTCAAATTTTTTATCTTTAGTTAGCTTTATTTTATATTCATTTCTACTATCTTCTTCTTTTAGCATTTGCATCTACCTCCAAAATAATTATAACATTTGTCACTAAAATTGTCACTAAATTGTCACTAATTATTTTTGCAAATTTTAAAAAAATAATACTTACAAAAAATGTAAATAATATTGACACTTCTCATATAAAGATTTAGCAAATAGCATTATAAAATCTATAAATATAAATAATATGACTAAAATTGGTCGATAACTTGACTTTATCAGTTAAAAAATTTTGAAGTGCATAACAAATGCCAACTTTATTTATAAAGCTGGCATTTATATTTTCTAAATAGCATATACATGTTATTATGTTATTATTCTAAAATTCTCACTTTTTATCTATAATTTCTACAATACTTACCTCTTCCAGTATTTAAATTTTCAGTAGTCCAATTATCGTTTATTGTTAATACATCATCATTTACATTGGAAGAATTGTTATCGTCACAGTCTTCTATTTTAGTAAGTATTTTGCAAATTATTTGTGTTAAAATTGCAGTTATAAAAGCTAATAATGTATATGCAATTGTTGCAACTAAAAATATTAAATTTCCAATAATAAATGTAACAACTAAAAATATAGCAAATATAATTGCAGCAACTAATAGTGGATTATTAAATATTTTTTGTAGTGCTATTGAAAATATAATTACTGCTACTGGTAAGGCAAAAAATATTAGTAATGTATTAATCATATTACTCTCTCCTTTTCAAATCTTTACTATATTTTATGTATTATTTTTATTGCTGTTACAATTAAAAACTGAAAAAATAATATATTATATTTTAATTTTTAAAGTTCAAGGCGTAGCGTAAGCGGTAGGTATGACCCTAGATATCATTTGAACAAAGATTAAAATATAATATATTATTTTTTCAGTTTTTGAATTTCGTAATAACTTAAATTTATAAATTAAAAGTATAATGAAAATTGTAAGTATGACTAGCTGTTTTTTAATTATATTCAACTTTCAATAAATATAATCCATTTGGTGGTAATGTTTTTCCTGCACGTTTTCTATC
>CACWHO010000071.1:0-3557 GCA_902760765.1 uncultured Eubacteriales bacterium
AAGGTATTTTCTATATATTTTATATCTGTATTATTAGATTTTTCCATAAAGACATTTACAAAAAATCTTCCATTTTTTTCTATTGATAAATCCTGTATCTCAATTTCTTTTGCTTTAAGTAATTTCGCAATTTCTTCTTTTTCAGTTAAATATTTATCTTCTCCATTTTTGGCTAGATTGTTTGCTAAATTAGAAATTGCCTTTGAAACACCATTTAATTGTTCTTTTGTGTTCTTTTTATTTTCTTCTAATTTTTTTTGCCATACAAAATTTGTTTTACTTATTTTATATGACATATTTATAACTCTAACCATTTGTGAAATATTTTCTTCAAGATATTTGTTTGTTTGCTTATCATCAAACCCTAAAATATAGCTATTGCATTCCGCAAATACATTTAATAAATCATCTTTGTCAATTTGTTGTTTTGAAAGCAATATATTAAAAATCTTATCAATAATTGGTCCATCTGTTTTCTTTATATCTTCATATAAAATGTTGTTTTCATATCCCTGCAAATTGTCTAATAATTCTGTTATGAAAATATCTTTATTTGATTTTGAATTTTTTTCAATATTTTCTTCATTTTCTGGTTTTATTGAATCTGCCATTTCTTGTATTGTTTCAGATACATTATTTAATTTTTCTGCTGTTTCACTACTTCTATTTAGTGTATTATTTCCAAAGCTTGGTAAAAATTTATTATTTCCAATAAATTCTTCAATATTTATTTGAACTGATTTTGGTACTGCTAAAAGTCCTATTGATGCAATTAATATTTCTCTAAAATGGATTAATTCTATTGTATTTCCATTTGCAACATATGCTAAAATTACATTTCCTAGACAGAAGCCTATTATAACTCCAATTTTTCCAAATCTATTTAATATACCAGCAATCATACCAGAAACAGCATATGCAGCTACCATTACTGGTTCAGATGATGTTATAACACCAAGTGTAACTCCAATTGTTACGCCTGCCGTTGTTCCTACTAGTACTCCATTTTTCCATCCTAAAATTAGTACAATTAGAATACTTAATATATTTCTAATTGAAAAGCCAAATATATTTAAATTTCCAAATGCTGCAACCGCAATAGAAAGCATTAAACTTGCACCTAATACTTCTTCTATTGAAAATGCCTTTGTTGCAGAATAATCTTGTATAACTGTTATTGAATTTGCAAATATTTTATAAAATACAAGTACTACAATAGAATTTGATATTGCAAATAATATCTCATAAGTTGTAAATCCAGCCATTCCAGCTTTTACAAGCAAAACAAGCATTGTTGATATAAATATATTTTTAGATATTTTTATTTTTTCATTTTTTTCTTCATCATTATATACTGGTTTTATTACAAACATAGATGCAATTAATATTAATGATATTAATACATATGTAAGTACACTGCTTACACCAAATTTTATCCATATTCCAATTATACTTACTATAACGACCCCAAGTAATGGAATTGAGTTTGAAATGCATGCTGCAAAAATTGAAATTGAAAATGGTAAAAAACCACCTGGGATTTCAATCATTGACATCATTAATGTAATTATATATATTGGTATATTTTTTGCTGATAATACATTTGTAAATAATGTAATTTTCTTTTTTTCTTCGTAATTTGTATCTTTAATTGTGCTTTCACTTAAATTTTGAAACACTTTTATCACCTCTTAAACTTTTATAGCATTATTTTACTACTTGTCCTTCGTATTTTTTGTCTTTTTTATGCCGTAACTTAAAAAAGTTTTTTACAATTTGTGATAATTGTTTTTTATTTATTACATTTTTTTATCTTATTTGTAATATATTTTATTATATTTTAGCAAAAAAAGCAATATAATTTGATAATAAATATGAAGTTAATATAGCTCTTTTGGGCACAAAAAAAGATAGCAAATTTAAATTTGCTATCTTTTTATATTATTTGTCAATTACAAATTTCTTTATTACAAATGTTCCTGCTCCAACTATTATTAATAGTACAATTCCTAGTATTATTGGTGTTGCAATATTTTTGTTTTCACCTGTACTTGGCATTATTACAATTTGTGGTGCAGTTGCTTGTGCTAAGTTTACTAATGAATGTGTATCAACTTGTACAAGAACTGGTGAACCAGAGTTATTTGTATTTTCCGGTTTCTTAATATTTGTAATTTCAACATTATTATTGAATGTATTGTCATTAGATGTTGTTAATTCTGTTGATGCATTAATTGTAACTGTATTTGATTCTCCTGTTGCAATTGGGTTAGATAAATCTGATGTATCATAAACTCTTGAGTCATTTAATAAGTTCTCTAAATTATTATTTTGTAATTGTTTTTGATAACTATTAATTCCACTATCACTAGCTGTTCCCATTAGTTTATTACCATCTGTTATTTCTGTCCATTTTGAATTTTGGTCATCATCAACTTTTGATACTTTTCTGTCTAAATAATCTAATACATTTGTCATTGAAAGTTTTAATGGTGTATTTGCATGTGTTCCATATAAATAATATGCATCATCTGTAAAGTCTTTTTCACTAATGTTTGTTGCTGTTATTTTATATGTTACTTCCATTTTTGCACCTTGTAAAATTTCATTATCAATTTCTGTTTTTATAACTTCAGGTGTTGGCATTGTTGTATTATTTACAGAACCTACAAATTTGTTGTTCTTTTCATCATAATTTGCATCAACTAAAACTTGACCATTTGCAAGTGTAATTTTGTATTTTGATACTTTTTTGTTGATAGTAACTTTTTGCTTTGGTCTTTCTACAATTCCAAAGTCAACATTTGTTATATCATATTTTTTAACATTATCAACAGTTGTTGTACCATCTGATGAAGTTGTTGTTGGTTCTTCATTGTTATATTCTACACCAAATGTAAATTGTGGTGTATTAGAATTCATTGTTGTTGTTTTAATAACATTTGAACCACCTTCATATGCTTTTTGTATTTCTGCTTCAAGTGTATTATTTGTTACTTTTTCCATTTCATCATCAATAATTTTTCTTTGATTCATATCATCTAATGCATCTGTTTTTCTTGTTTCTGGAGATTGTGTTCTCCACCAACTCTTATCACTTTGGTCTCTACTTTCATCATAGATTGTTCCTTTATAATATTGAACCTTATATGTTTTATCTCCCCATGTATATGTTAATACATAGTCTGCTGCTTTAATTCCTTCTTTAATTATAAAGTTACCGTTTTCGTCAGTTGTTGTTGTTAATACTGTTCTTTCTGAATCGTTATATGAATTGTCTTTTTTGATTTCTGTTAATGTTACTTTAACTCCTGGTAAAGTCTTTTCTCCAGAATCATATAATCCATTTCCTTTTCTCTCTTTTCCAGTCATAACACTATTTACATCTGAATTGCCATTTGTAACAATGTTATCAATAAATACTGTTCCACTAACTTTTCTTGCTTCTCTTAATTCAAATTTTAATGATCTTGCAGAGTCTGTATCATCTTCATATGTTTCAACTTTTCCTGGTATTGTGTTTCCTGGTACAGAATCAAGGTCTACAACAGCTAATG
>CACWHO010000071.1:3606-3974 GCA_902760765.1 uncultured Eubacteriales bacterium
TTTCTTGTTTCTCCAGATGGAATAACCATTCCTAAGTTACTTAATGTATATTTTGTGTAATCCCCTACAGGACCATCATTAGATACTTGAATTCCTTCTCCTCCAGATAATGTAGAAGTACTATCTTCAATTTTTGTTCCTACACCTGTTAATGTATATTGATTATCTGAATAATCTACAATACTATTGATTCTTGCTAAATATGGAGATTGGTTTTTAAGTGCAATTATATATGTAATATTTGCTCTTATTTCTTCGTTTTTATGGATTTCTTGTGTTGCATATTCATAATCTGCTTTATAAATTGCTCTTGCATAAACTCCATTATTTTTTTGGAATTTAACACCAACTTGTGTATCATCCCATGT
>CACWHO010000071.1:4034-4381 GCA_902760765.1 uncultured Eubacteriales bacterium
TTTCATAAAGTCCTAAGTTAACATATTTAACTTCACCTGATTCATCATCATGTGTTGGAATAAAGTCATCATATAGTTGATATTGTGCTCCTGTGTCAGCATATTTTGATTCTGCTGTACTTGCAACTACAATGTCTCCATCATGGCTTGCAATTGAACTCTTAAATTCGTTTGTATTAGTATAATTTACTGTTACTCCATTAATATTTAAGTTTTGAGTTCCGTTTCCATCTACACTTGTAAATTTATTATTTAACTGACTTCTTGTTATTGTTTCTGTTGCTGTTGAATCATTATTTACCTTATTTGATTTGCTCATATTAACATTAACTGCTTGATAAATTAAT
>CACWHO010000071.1:4464-7826 GCA_902760765.1 uncultured Eubacteriales bacterium
ATGTACTGTTACTCCATTATGTCCTACATAGTTAAATCCATGTTCACCACTATCTGCTACATTGTTTCCTGTTGTTGATTTATTTTCCTTATTTTCAACCCATACAAATCCAGATACTTTAACAAGTTTTTGATGGTTTTCAAATTTTCCTACTGAAATATCATAAGTTTGTCCAACATCATATCCATAATATGGATTTGATGTTTCTACAGCTTTTATTCCACCTCTTGTTGTTTCTGATGACATTCCACTTAAATCTATTTGTCCATTTTTATCTGTCTTGAATTCATATCCTGCACTTTCAGATTCTGCATTCCAAGATTTTCCTGAATCTAACCATCTTTCAACCCATTTCCAGTGGTCATGTTTTATAGTATGATATATTCCTTTATCATCTGTATATCCTGTATATGTTGGGAAGTTTCTTAGTACATATGTATGTAATTTGAATCCAACATTCCTCATTGGATTTTTTCCTCTGTCATCAATTTTATAAAGTCCAAAGTTTGTGTCTTCGTCTTCTATGTCCATAGAATCTGAATTTGTTTTTTCTTGTGGTGTATCTTTTCCTACATCAACATATATTAAGTTCTGATAATCTGCTGTTTTCAAGAACCATATCTTTGCTGTATAAATTTCATTTTGTGAGTTTGATTTGTCACTGTTTGAAATTTTAATTTTTGTAATTCCTGTTGTATTATTTGTATATTTAACATCAATATAGAAATCCTTATTTGATACCAATTGGTCTGCAGATACTGAACTTGCAGTATCTCCTGAATATTGTATAATTCTTAAATTTGAATTACTAATTGTTTGTCCATTTTTTCCTGTTACTTCAATTCCTGTAACTTTACCATCAAATTCCCATTTAAATGGTCCAACTCTATAGTAACCATCAACATATGTTTTTGTTATTGCATCTTTATCTGTTCTATTGATTAGCTTTAATGTTGTTGATGAATCAGTACTTGAAGAAGAAGGGATATTTTTTGCATATGTTGCTGCTGCATCATTTATTGAATTTTTGCCAACTTTAGCATTTTTGCTCCAAGCATAATCTGTTCCTGAACCAAATAATGTTGTTACCCAATTATTTGATACATGCCATAATGCATTTTGAGCTTTGGTTGTATTTGTTGTACTTGGTCCATAACCTTGTTTTAAATTTAAAATATATGCAACTTGACCATTTAATTCTGAAACAACTTCTTTTGCATTTTCATTTTTAGAATTTGTACTATATACTTTTGCTGTATTTCCATATATTTCAACATAATTCTTTAATGTATATAGCTTTTTAGCTGAACGAAGTTCTTTTCCATGTTGGATACAATATAATCCAGTATTTCCATTATTTGCAACTAAGTCTTGATATCCTAATGAATATGTTTTTCCAATACTTGTATTATCTTGTAGACTTTTTAAATTATTAAGACCTGAAGCAAATACACTTGTTGCAACAAATGCAATTAAAATACTTGTTATTAAGCTTTGTATTATTATTTTAAACTTTGTTTTCATTTTTTTCTCCTCCCTTCCTTATATTCTTCCATTTAATTTCCTATATGTTATTATACTAATTACTGCAAGTGCTGTTACAGCAATTACTGTAAATACGGCTGTTAAGACAATTTGTCCAGTCTTTATTGAAATAATCAAATCTGCTGAGCCCATATCATCTTCACCTTTTACTTTATTTCCTTCAACTGAATTAATATCTTTTAATCCATATTCATTGTAACTTTCCACAATTTCTGCACTATTGTTAAATAATCCTGTGTTGTTTTCATTCATCTTTTTAACTAAAATTAATTTAACTTCTTTACTTTCTCCTGGTTTAATCGCTACATTTGAAAGGCTTGTGCAATATAATGTGTTTCCAGATTGATACCAATCTTTATTCAATTCTGAATTAAATTGAAAATCTTTTGGTAAGTAATCTGCTATTTTTTTAGCATATCCTGGAACATTTCCATTGTTTGTAACTTTTATTGTATATTCAGCAACAAATGTAGTTGAATTAATTTGTTTTGAATCAATTTCTTGCTTTACAAGTGTTGCATCAGTGTAATTATTTGTTATTGTCTTATTATTTTTTGCTGTTACTTTTGTAATATATTTATCTAGTTTCAAATCAAATTTCTTTGCATTTACTAANTTTCATTGTTTTCTTTTAATGTCTTTGTAATAACTTTTGAATTTAATTCACTAGATACTCCTGTTTTTGCAAATGTTGTTAATCCGTATTTTGTAGTATCATATTCAAATATTACTATATATTTGCCAGAATCAACATTTGATAAGTTATAAAATCCTGTTTCTGTAGTTGTTGTTGAAATTTCATTTCCATTGCTGTCTTTTTCAAACTTATTGTTTGTCATATTTAATAATCTTACTTTTATTCCAGAAAGTCCTTGTTCGTTATTATCTTTTTGTCCATTTTCATTTGCATCAACCCATACATATCCAGATATATTTTTATATTTTGTATTTTGTGTATTTGTATTTATTGTTCCGCTTCCTGTGTTTGTTGCATTTGAAGATGTTCCTGAATTACTATTATTTCCATTTTCAGTACTTTCGCCTGCAAATTCATCTGCTTGTAAAATATGTTGAATCTTTTCATCACCAATTTCAATCATATCTGCGCTTAATTTGAATTCACTTGCTAATTCTTTTGCTTTACTATTTGACATTGTTGTATTAACAACAGTTTCAATTTCATAATCAATTTCTTGTCCTGCTTCAATTTGGTCTTCTACTATTTCTAATAATTGTTTTCCTGTTGAAGAATCGTTTGTAATAGTATATTGGTCACTTGATAAAGCATTTCCAACTTTTTTAACACTTGAAAGTGTTATTTCATTTGGAAGATATGCATCTAATTTAACTGAATTAGCAACATTTTTATCAGTATTTTTTACAGAAATATTATATTTTATTGTATCTCCTGATTGTACATATTTACCGCTATTTTCTGAACTTACTTTAAAATCAATTGATGCACTATCTTCTGCTTCTTTTACTAGTTTATTTGAGCTAAAGTTTTGGTTATTTGCTGTGCATTTTGCAGATAAATAAATTTGATTTGAATTACTTTGTTTGTCTACAACTGTATATATTGCAACTTCAATTGTTTCATTTGGGTCAAGATTTTTTATTGTAATATTTTTATTATCTGTTGATTCTACTGTATTTTCATCTGAATCAAAATAGAAAATATCTGTTACTTTTAGGTTTTCATTTGGAGTAATTTCTACATTGATATTTTTTATAGCATTTTGTGTATTGTTCTTTACATTTAATACATATCTATAACCATATCCATTTTTTATTTCTCCATCTTCATCATCAACACT
>CACWHO010000072.1 GCA_902760765.1 uncultured Eubacteriales bacterium
AACTAATGAATTACAAGTAAAATATACAAATGAAAGCTCAACAGGAATTGATTATGAAACAGAAGGAAAAGGATATAAAAGTGTTGCAATTCAAGAAAAAAACATATTAGAAACATTAACTACAAGTTCAGTAAAATATAGAAAAGTTAGTGCAGCTAACAGAGTAGCAAGTACTCAAACAAGTAACATTACAAATGTGGATACTATTCAAGAAGAAAAAACAAGCATAGATGGATTAGATGTTAATATATATGCATCATTAGGAAATAGAGCAATAAAAGATGGAGATAATATATTTGAAACACAAATAATAAAATATAATGTATATATAGAAAATAAAACAGGTAAGGTAATAGAAAATTTAACTGTAAATGGAAATGTACCTGAAGGAACAACATTTGTAACTGTAAATAAAGGTGTTATAAATGAAAGTGACGGAAACCTTGAAAAACCATATGAATATGTAAAAGATGAAACTAAAAAAAGCTTTGAAAGTTCAATTGAAGGAATTAATGCAGATGGGAAATATATAGCATCTTATGAAGTTGAAACAAATAACCTTGCAGATGGACTTGAAACACAATCAATACAAAATAATATTACATTAAAGCAAGGAACTAAAACAATTCTTACAAAAACATTAACAAATAATGTAGTAAAAAGTAAAATTAGAGCAAGATTAGTTTCATTAAAAGAACAATCATCAAATACTTGGGAATATAATTTATGCTTACAAAACACATCAAATACTGAATTAACAAATACAGATATTTCTATTTTAATACCACAACACATGAAAAAAACACAAACTGAATTATTAAGTGCAGTATCACTTGATGATGATGAAAATAGTTCTGTTTATGATGAAACACAGAATTTAATAAATGAAACAGAAGAAAATGGATTTTACAAAGCAACAATAGATAAAATTCCTGCAAGAAGTGAATTAAATGTTATATTATATGTATCTCCAGATGAATTAGATGAGGGCGTTTATACATATGGATTGTACTCAGTAGCAACAGTTCAATCTGATGAAATAGGAACATATATGACAAATGAAAACAATCAAACAATGCATACAAGAAAACTTACAGTTAGTATGACATCTGAAAGTGAAGGAAAAAACGTAAATTCAGGAGACAAAATTGTATATACAGCAACAATAAAATTGAATGGTTCAGATGATGATAGTGATGCAATGGATGTTAACATATTAGATACATTACCAGATGAAATAAAAGCAGATTCTTTAGAATATCAAACATATGAACTTAATGCTGAAACAAATAAATATGAAGTAAAAACAATAACAGAAGATATTTCTACAAAAAAATATGCTATAACAAGTGATGCAAGTGAAGAAGAAAAACAAACAGCAAGTGAAAATTCTACAGATGTAAATGTATATACAAAAATACCAAATGGAGAAACAGTTACAGTTAAGATTACAGGACATGCCGATGTTATAAGTTCAACACAAGAAACAACAAATGTATTATCAATTGTTGGAGATGGAGAAACAATACAATCAAATGCTGTAAAAGTAACAGTTTTAAACTGGAAAACAAAAGAAAATACAGAAGATGATAATGGCAATACAAATAATAATAATAGCAATAACAACAATAATAACAATAATAGCAATAGTAATAACACAACAGACAATGAGAATACTGCAATAAGTATTAGTGGACAGATATGGAATGATGCAAATAAAAATGGAATAAAAGATGAAACAGAAGAAAAATTAAAAGGCATAACTGTAAAATTATTTAATGTAGATACAAGTGCAATTGCTACAGATGGAAAAAATAAATATATAACAACAACGGACGAAAATGGAAAATATACATTTTCAAGTGTAAAAAATGGTAGGTATATTGTTTTAATTGAATATGATACAGAAAACTATACATTAACAACATATCAATCAGAAAATGCAGAAGATTCAACAAATTCTGACTTTATAGGAACTGAAGCAAATATTGATGGAACTAAAAAATATGTGGGAGTAACAGATATAATACAAATAAACTCTAAAAAGGTAGAGAATATAGATGCAGGTTTAATAAAGAAAGAAAAAGTAGATTTAAGCATTGAAAAATATATTACATCAGCAGTTGTTCAAAACAAAAAGGGAAGTACAGAATACAAATATGAAAATCAAAAGATTGCAAAAGTTGAAATACCAGCAAAATATGCAGATTCAACAACAATTACAGTTACTTTTGAAATAAAAATTACAAATAATGGTGATATACCAGTATTTGTAAGTGAAATAACAGAAAATTTACCAGATGGAATGATACCAGCAGATACAACAATAGTTTCTAATGGAAGTTCTTATAAAATAACAACACTTGCTGGAAAATTATTAAACCCAGGAAAGAGTGCATATGTTCCTGTTACAACAACAATTACAAAGCTAGGGTCATATAAAAATGTTGCAGAAATTACAGGGATAAAAAATGAACAAGGATTAACATATAACATTTCAACAGATAAAAACTCATCAAATGCAGAAATAATTGTAGGAACAAAAACAGGAAAAACTATATTAATAACACTTGCTATAATTTTAATAGCATTAATATTAATATATATATATTTAAAATTAATAAAAAATAAAAAAATTAATAAAAAAATAGTTAATGGAATAACAACTTTAATAATTGCTTTTTTGGCAATTGGAATTGGTTTAAATTATAAAACAAATGCTATAGCAACATTTTCAACATTACAGCAAGCAGAGGCAGCAGTTAAAACACAAGTAATTAATACGTATAAAGATGTTCAACCAACAGTAACATTGAATTTTAATAGTCCACTTTTTGCTACGAACTCAGATACTAATACATTAAATTCAGGAAAACTACACTGTGTAACGCCTAATAAGAGTATGTGTAGTGTAAATTCACATACATTTCAAAAAGAAGGAGTTTCATTAGCAAATGTTGAAGTAACCTCAACAGCAATATCTGGTAGTAAAGTAACACCTACTTATGGAAAAAATGACAGTAGTGCAACAGCGAAAAAAAATGATAGTAGAATGATTCTTGGACCATATGTTGTAACTGCTGCAAATAGTAAGCCTGCTAGTCAGGTTGTAAAAAGTATGACAGTTTATACAAATTCATATAGCACACTATCTAGTGGGCAATGGTATGTTTGCAATGCAAGTGGAGGAGGAATGACATTTAATTTTAACACCACATTTTATATAAGTGTTCCAGCATCAGTTAAAAATGTTGACAGAATAGAAGTAAGCATAAAAGATGATACTGTTACGAGCGCACAATATAAAATACATTGGGTATATCAAGAACATTATCATTGTGTAAGTGTTGGAAAAGGAAACCATAATGGACATAGATGTAAAAATCCAAATGAAGTTCAGCATTTAGTAAGAATGTATGCAGGTGATATGGACGTTAATATCAGTGAACCATTGAGTGTTATAATTAAGCTAAGGGGAGGAAATATACCTGATGAACCAAAAGA
>CACWHO010000073.1:0-598 GCA_902760765.1 uncultured Eubacteriales bacterium
TTTCATCTTTTCAGGCACATTAAATTTTACTCCACCAATTGTATCAACCAATTGTCTTAATGCTTCTGTTCTAATAAGTGCATAATATTGTATGTCAAGCCCTGTTAAATTATTTACTTCCTTAAGTGTATCATTTGGGTCTTTATTTACATTATAAATTGCATTTATTTTTTTTGCAGCAGTCGCATTTTTAGGATATTTTCCAATATATGTATCTCTTGGTATTGAAAGTAAATTTCCTTTTTGCGTGTTTGGATTATATGATGCTACCATTATTGTATCTGTTAATTCTGAATCTATATCTGTACTAACACCAAGTAACAGGATTCTTATTTCTGGAAGGTTTTTCTTTGTATTTTCGTTGTGTCCTTCCATTGTTGCAAGTAATCCACTAAGTCCACCACCATTTTTTTCTACTTTATATGCAAACACTCCACCTAATATTAAAATAACTAATAAAATTGTAAGAAATATCTTTCTGCCTGTATGTTTCTTTTTTCCTGTGTTATTCTTCTTATCTATATTTTTCTTTTCTTTTACTTTTCCCTTGTTTTTCTTTTCATTATCTATTCTTTTGCCTTTTTTCAAAATTATCACT
>CACWHO010000073.1:653-4119 GCA_902760765.1 uncultured Eubacteriales bacterium
GAATAAATAAATTTAGTTATATATGTATGCTCAATTTTTTCATCCAAATCGGTATTTGGAGTTGTTTTTATATATACATTTGTCAATAATAATGCTATACAAACTATAAGCAATCCCCTAAGTATTCCATACAAAAGCCCTCCCGTTTCATTAAATTGCTTTAATATTGGTAAGTTTGCTATAACATTTAATAGTGAGAAAACAATGCTTAAAATGATTTTTAGTACAATATATAATCCAATTCCTGAAAGAACATATACGGCATTTTTTGAAATTTCTTTTGCTTGTTCTGGCATTACTTTATTATTTATCGTTTCAGTTACCATTTTTTGTGCGTTATTTTCTGAGTTTTCTACAATTGAGTTTGATTTCTCTAATATAGCTTTTTCAATATCTTGTCTTAAATTGGTATTTTCAAATATAAAATTTGATACTGGTTTATATAGTGCAAATGTTAAAATTATTGCAATAATTCCTGCAAATAACTTTGCTCCTAATTTTACAAGTCCTTTTTTATATCCTAAAATAGCTGATAAAACAACAATTGCTACAACTATTAAATCAATTGCAATTTCCATATTTTACACCATTCCTTTCTAATTTTTTTGTAAATATCCTATGTCTCTATAACTCTGTCCAACCTATAAAATCATATCTTATTCTTCTAAATCTTTCGTAAATATCTTAAGGTTTTATAATTTTGTTATTATAAAAAATTTTTTCGCACAAATATCATATATTTTATAAATTTATAATCTCAATATTATCTCTATAAATTATTCCAGCAAGTGAATCAGATAACGCAACATTGTTGATTTCTTGTTTTGCAGAATATTTCTTCAAAAGCCAACCATTTGTATTAACAAATTCAACCTCAGCTCCCAAATTTAATGCAATAACATTATCACTCGTATAAATTTCCTTTATTACAGAATCTACTTTGTACGTTGAAATATTTTTGTTGTCAGAATTCATAATGTTCATTATTGAATCAACAGTAAATATTCCTGATGATTTTTCTTCAATTGTAACTGATGCATCTGATAAATCAATTGATGTAAACGAAATCTTTTTATCATTAAATTTTTGTATTTCATCCTTTGTTTCATCTGTCTTAATTTCCACAATTTTATCACTATACATGCATAATAATTTATTTTTACTTTGGAACTTTAATTTTATAATTAAATCTCCGCTTTCTCCAGTATATGTACTTTTTATTGCTTCTTCAGGATTTTTCTTTGCCTCATTTACTGAATATATTTTTATGTTAGATACTACTTTGGCTCCAGAAGTATCTATTTCTCCAACTGCTAAATATTTATTATCATTAGATATTGATGCTGTTGAGGCTCTAGTTGTTGAAAATAGTGTTTTAAATAATAATTCTCCTTGATTATTATATACTGCAATAACAGATTTATATAGTGTATCAACAATTGTAACAGCAACATATCCATTTTGATTTATAGTAATTTGAGCTATGTTTCCTTCAACATTTCTTTCCCACAATATATTTTTATCTTCAATTAAATATACCTTTTGCCCCTCTTGTTCTGCTATTACTAAGTATCTACCACTTGTACTAAATATTGGTTTTGCAACGTCTATTGTTAATTCGTTTTCCTTTTTTGCAGTATTATCATAAATTTGAAACTTATTTTCTTTGAGTACTCCAATATGTTTATTAAATACACAAACTTTTGAACTATCCATGTTTTCTACTTCAATGCTTGGTAAATTATCCTGAATTTTCTCTTTTCTAAAAATGTTTTTGTCCATCCATACTCTGGCATTATCATTGTTGTTATATATTATTGCACTAATTATAATTCCAATAATTATTAATAATACAACAATTATTAGTATTATTTTCTTCACACCTAAACTTTTTATTTTACTAAAAAACTTCATCTATTTTCCTCCGTTTTATATAAATAGTTATATCAGTTTTTAGTAAAATTTGCAAGATTGTTTGGAGCAATTATATACTAATTAGCCATATTATTATTTTTTCGTTTTTATTAGAATTTGTACAATTTGAATCATTCCAATTATTCCCATTAATGGATATAGTTTGTTTACAAGATTTGCAAATCCTATCTTAGAAAATAAAACACTCGTTAGACAAATTATAATAGAAATTTTTTTATAATTTTTTTCATTTGATACATTTTTTAGGAAGCTTATTCCAAGTGAGATTGCCGTTGTAAATATTGATACTAAAATAATTGTTCCATAAATCCATCTCAATTTAGGATATGTTTTTTCTATTGCATACACAGCAGGCATTTCTACATGTGATATACCAACATTTGCTAATAATACAAAAACAGTTATTAATAAAAATGCCATTATTAATACAATTAAGATTGAAATTAGCCCTATATTGGCCTTATTCTTTATAGTGTCGTTTAATGTTACTAATATTGGAATAACTAATACACAATTATAGCTTGCATATAAAACACTCTTTAATATCCAATTTTCATTACTTAATGTATTTATTTCTATTCCCGTGTTTAATTTGTTAATATTAAGGAATCCGTATAATTCCAATAATAACTATTAAAGCTGGAATCAATATCTCATTTGCTTTTATAATTCCACTTATTTCATTTTCAAAAATAAAATAGCAAAGTAATGCCAAAATGCTACTTCCAATTATACTATTTAAATTAAATTCTTGATTTAAATAAGCACCAAATCCTGCTATCATTACATAAAATGATATTAATATAAAAAAACTTGTAACAATATTTGTAATTTTTGTTATTTTATCATTTTTTAATAAACTATTTAAAAATTCATCATAATTTTTTGTATCATTTTCTTTTATTATTTTTAATGTCTTGTAAATTACAATTCCCATAATTATACATGCAAGAAAAATTCCAATAATTCCTTTTTTTCCATATAAAAAGAAAAATGAGTATACTTCTTGCCCGCGAAGCAAATCCAGCACCTATTAATGTACCAATAATTACAAAAATAATTTTTAAAGAAGTCATTAAATTTTTTTCCTTTCATGCATAAAAAATAGAAATAGTATGTACTATTTCTATTTTATGAAAATATTAATTTTATATTCTTTTATTTTCTTCTTTTTCTATTTATCCAAACAATAATACCAATTGCAATTATTATTAATGGAACTGCTGTTATAATAGTTAGTATAATAACATTTTCTTTATCTGTTGTTGTAAATGTTAGTGAACCACTGCTCTTTCTTGCTGTAATATCTTCTTCCCTATTTGCTAAGTATGCAATTGAATTAAATACAAGGTTTTTATTTTGTCTATACATAACTGTTGGAACCTGAGTTCCTTGTGATAATGGGTAATCTGATACAAAATAGTTTTCACCATAAATTATTAATGTTGATTTTACTTCACTTGTTCCAGCATCTTCATTTGCTTCTGTTACAACTTTATCAAGTTGTGCACCAATTGTAAATGAGTTTGTT
>CACWHO010000074.1 GCA_902760765.1 uncultured Eubacteriales bacterium
CTTTTTAATTGCTTCTTCGATATCTGAATTATCTATTTCTTCATGTTTATTTATTGTAGCAATTATTGCTGCTTCATTTAAAATATTTGCAAGTTCAGCGCCTGTAAATCCAGCTGTATCTTCTGCAATACTCTCCAAATTTACATCATCAGAAAGTTGTTTTCCTTCTGAGTGTATTTTTAAAATATCTAATCTACCTTTTAAATCTGGAACTGGTATTGTAATTTGTCTATCAAATCTTCCAGGTCTAAGTAATGCCTTATCAAGCATTTCAGGTCTATTTGTTGCAGCCAAAACAATAATTGTTTCTTCTGAACTAAATCCATCCATTTCCACTAATAGTTGATTTAATGTTTGATTATTTTCTGTTTCTGCTCCACTATTTGATGTTCTTCTTGCTCCAATTGCATCTATTTCATCGATAAACACAATACATGGTGCTATTTTTCTTGCTTTTTCAAATAGTTTCCTTACTCTTGATGCGCCAAGGCCTGCAAACATTTCTATAAATTCAGAACCACTCATTGATATAAATGGTACATCAGCTTCACCAGCAATTGCCTTTGCAATCAATGTTTTTCCTGTTCCAGGTTTTCCATATAATAATACTCCTCTTGGAACTTTTGCACCCATCTTAGTAAACTTTTCTGGTCTTTTTAAAAAATCAACTATTTCTTTTAATTCTTCCTTTTCTTCATCTAATCCAGCAATATCATTAAATGTTACTTTTGTTTTTCTTTCCGTATCTTCATATACTTGGCCTTTATCTCCAAGTCCTTGCATTTTATATATCATTATAAATAAGGCAAGCATTATTAATGTTGGAAATAGTCCAAAAAGTGTCTCTGGAAGTTGCATTAGTACATTTTTTGGTTTTTGTATTAGTTCAATTTCATTTCCTTCAGCAACTTTTTCTTGAACTAAATTTATAAATGCTTCTGTGTTGGGAATAATTGCTCTTTTTTCTTCATCTTCATTTTTCATTTTTACTTTAATACTTGTACTTCCAACTGTCATTTCAATTTTTTCTATATTGCCATATGACATTTCTTTTATTAATTCTGTGTAAGCAAGTGTTTTATCTTCATCATTTTGATATTTTGTAATAAAATAAGTTGCTATTCCCATTAAAAATACAAAAACAATAGTTAATGAAGTTATAGCTAGCCATACCTTTTTATTGTCATTTTTGTCTTTATTCATTAATTTGACTCCTTTTCTTCTTTTACTTGTTTTTCAACTTCAACTACTTTTTTTACCTCATATTGTTTTTTGTTAAATTCAAGTTTTAACATAAATATTGCTGCCATTATATATATTGCTGAAATCAACATATACATTACATCAAAATATTTAATAACAAATCCTGTAATACCATTTATTATTAGATAAATCATATAAAAAATTGTTGATAATGTAACTGCATAAATTCCCATATTGTAAACAGCAACAAATTTTAATTTTAGTCTTAAAATCATTGATGCTATATATCCAAATATACTAATAACAAATGCGCATAATAAAATATCTAAAAATTGTTCAACATAATTGTAAATAAATATATTTAAAATCATATTCGTGTATAATGAATTCATTTTTGAACTTGATAAAAATTCTGACATTGATTGATTATCAAACTCATTTGTTCCAATTTGTTCTAAAAGTGTTTTATAATTAACTCCCTGCGCTTGCTGTTGTACTGAACTCTGTTTTATATAAACTTTATCTTTTAAAATTATAGCTCCAGTATCTACAATTTCTGCATAATATTCATTAATTTTTGTAGAGTCTTCAGTATTTGTATCTATAATAATTGTTCCTAAATCTTCGTTTTCAATTGTTTGAGGTTGTTCACAATCTACTGTTAATGTTCCATCTTTATAGCTAAATTTAGGTGCATCATTTTTTATATACTCACTAATTTCATTTACTTTTTTTACTGTTTTAATAGAAACGATAATTGTTGAAATTATAGCAATAAATAATATTAGCATTGCAAGATATTTTATTGCACTTCCAAAGCCTTCTGCAGATAGCTCTGGATATCTTTCTATTTTATCTATTGAAAACCAAACTTTTTGGAAAAATCCCTTTTTTAATAATTGGGTGTCTCCTTTGTTACTTTCTTTTTTATTACTTTCTTTTTTATTACTTTCTTTTTTATTACTTTCTTCTTTGTTTTCTTCTTCTATTTTTTCATCCTTTTTTTGAGTTTTCTCTTCTTTTATTTCTTCATTTTTGTTTTCTTTTTCAGAATCTTTATTTTTCATTTACTTCCACTCCCTTCTAACACTACTGTCAACATATTTTATACTAGAATTAAAAATTACCTCATCACCAATTTTTACATTTTTTCCTGTAATATCAACTGTTACATGATATGTTCCAACTCTTCCAAGTATTTCGCATTTTTGGTTATTAATTGTAACATATAATTTTTGTTTTTTAAATAAGCTTTTAAAATCGTTTGATAAATATCTTAATTTATCTATAAATCTAAACATATCTTTTCCAGAGTTCATGTTTACTCCATTCATATAACCACAAGGAATAATTGCAACTTTTGTATTTTTTTTAGTTGTGTATGTGTTAGAATATCCAACATTAAATCCTGTTGGAAGTTCTTTTATTTCTGCAACATTAGATTTTAAATATCCTATTTTTTTTAGTCCCATTGTATTTGTAAATGATATTCTTCCTGTAAATGCAGAGCCAATTCTTACTGCATTTAGATGCATTTTAGGAAATTTTATAAATGCTGAAGTGTTACATACATGTAACATTCCAGTTTCAATGTTATTCATTTTTAATGTTTCAATACAATCAATAAATCTATCAAATTGAATTTTTGTAATTTTATCATCATAATATGCATTTGAAAAGTGTGTAAATGTTCCTTCAATTTTTAAGTTTTTGGAATTCATTAATGTTAACAACATTTCTTCTCTTTTGTTGTATACAAATCCATATCTTCCAAATCCAGTATCAATTTTAATATGAACCTTTATTTTTTTATTTAACTCTTGTCCAATTTTATCTGCTATTTCTGCTGCTTCTTTTGAACCTATACTTAAAATAATATCATTATTAATTAAAATTCTTACATCATTTTCAATACTTGTAGAAGATAACATCAATATTTTTTCTTTTATTCCTGCATTTCTTAATGTTAAAGCTTCTTCTATAGTTGAAACTGCAAAAAAATCAATTCCATTATCTATTAAAAATTTTGTAAGTTCTACAATTCCAAGTCCATACCCATTTGCTTTTACAACTGCTATAATTTTTACTTTATTTCCGTTATCATCAGGTAAATCACTATTTGCATATTCTTTTATTTTGTTTATATTATACCTTAAATCTTCTTTATTTATTACTACTGAATTCAATTTTTCCTCCATTTAAATCAATAAT
>CACWHO010000075.1 GCA_902760765.1 uncultured Eubacteriales bacterium
TTCTCAAATAATGACAAGTAAAAGTCCTTCAAGAACAATGAATGATATTGATGAAAGAGCATTAAATTATGGAGAAATAAAAGCATTAGCAACAGGAGACAAGCGTATATTAGAAAAGACAAATCTAGATGCAGAAGTTAGTAAACTAACATTATTAAAACAAAACTTTATGAGCCAAAAATATGAACTTCAAGATAAAATTATTAAGTTTTATCCAGAAGAAATATCAAAACAAAATGAAAAAATTGAATGTATGGAGCAAGATTTATTAAAACTACAAGAATATACAAAGCCAAATAAAGATGGATTTTCTCCAATGAAAATAAATAATGTAGAATATAATGATAAAGAACAAGCTGCAAAAACTTTAATGGCAGAACTTCAAAGTTTAAAAGGAATGGAAGAAATAACAATAGGCACATATAGAGGTTTTGATTTATCAGTTTCATTTGATTCATTTACTAAAAATATGCGTGCAACATTAAGAAATAAATATTCTTATACAACTGATTTAGGAACAGATGGCTATGGAAATATTACTAGAATAAATAATTTGTTAGATAATATTGAAAAGAGAATTCCAGAAGAACGAGATAAATTAGATAATATTCAAAAACAATTAGAAACTGCAAAAGTAGAAGTTCAAAAGGAATTTCCTCAAGAGCAAGTATTGAAAGATAAATTAGAAAGATTAAACCAATTAAATGCAGAACTGAATATTAAAACTGACGAAAATGAAATAATTGACGATTTTGAAGATATAAAAGATAATAAAAATAGCATTGATAAAGATGATCCTAGTAAAAATGATGATACAAGATATTAGTCAAATGTCTAAAATTAAATTTTACACCTTTTTGCTTTTTTATATTTTGTTATATACTACCCACAATGGAGGTAGTATATATGGAAAATTATTTAAAAGATGAACCTGTTGAGGAAAAACTATTTTATGGACAATACGGGGAGGCTTCACAAATTGCATTTGAGAATGATGAGGAATACAAGTCTTTAGAACTGGAACTTACAGAGGCATTTGATAAATTAGATAACTTTGTTAAAAAAAGAATTTCTAAAGATGATGACAAAGAGTTTCATAATTTAATTATGGGATGTCAACTTTCAAAGGACTCTCACGAACAATATGCTAATTTTTGTTTCTATAAATTGGGACTTTATGATGGAATACAACTAAAAAAGAGGTTTATTGATAAGGGGTAATTTTCAAAATTACTCCTTTTTAATTGTTATAATCCACAATTTATGATAAAATTGTGGAAGAAAAATAATAATTCGCGAAAAAAACAAGTTATCTTATAGTAAATTATAAAGGAGGAATACTTGTGAAAAGTTATAAAGTGCCAAGAGTTATTGTTGACTCAAAAGAAAAAGAACTAATGGATACACTAACAAATCAATATGAGAAAATGATTACTCCACGGAAAAATAAAAACAGGAATTAAAAATGTTGGAACACAAATTGATAAAGTAGTACCTCAACCTGTAAAGGATTTTAGTTCAAAAACAAAAAATATTATTAGTGAACAGGAAGTTATGAAAAAATCTATGGAAATACTTGCAAAAGATTTTCAAAAAGTACAAGAATTTACGGCTAAATATACGGTTAGTCCAGAAATTGTTTATCAAGCAGTAAATAAATTTTCTAAAGATAATAAAATTGAATCTTTAGATGAACTATGTTTATTAAGAGCATACGATATAAGAAAAGTTGTAGAAAAATACAAAATTGCAGATGTTGGTGCTGCCTTGGCTCAAGGTGCAGGGTTTGGTGCAACAGGTTTTGTAGGTATTCCATTTAATTTAGTAGTTAGCACATTTCTATTCTTTAGAGCAGTACAAGCAGTTGCGTTATTCTATGGCTATGATGTAAAGAATGATCCTGCAGAATTAGAAATTGCAGGCGAGGTTTTTTCAAATGCAATGAGTCCACAAAATAGCGATAATAATGCTCTTACTCAAGATATTGCAAAAGTAATGCTAATTACTGAAACAACTGTCATAAAACAAACTGCTGCAAAAGGCTGGGAGGCAATGGCTAATAAAGATGCCGTTACTTTACTAATTACTCAAATAAGAGCATTAGCAAATAAATCAGCACAAAAGGCAATTGAAAAAGCAGGAAAAAGTAATTTAGAAAAAAATGTATTTACTAGGGTTTTAGAACAAATTGGTAGAAAATTTAGTCAAAATACATTAAAGATTATGCCTTATTGGGTAGGTGCTATTATAGGTGGAACAATAGACACAAATCAAATGTTAAATGTTCTAAAATATGCTAATATATTTTATTGCAAACGATTTATAATGGAAAAGGAAAAAAACATAAACCTTCTACTTGATAAATCAGAAGAATAAAAATAGTAATCTATCGTTGAAAATAGGCTATTTATGGCAAATGTTAATATGCGTTGCTTGTGGCAACGGGGGGTTTAGCATATAATCCTTTGTAAAGGAGGGAAATATTATGTTAAAAGATAATATTAAAACTATTAGAAAATCAAAAGGTCTTTCACAAGAAGAATTGGCTATAAAATTAAATGTGGTTAGACAAACAATTTCAAAATGGGAGCAAGGTTTATCTGTTCCTGATTCTGAATTATTAGTTTCATTATCGGAGGTTTTAGATACACCAGTTAGCACATTACTTGGAGAAAATATTACAGAACAAAAGGAAAATTCATTAAAAGAAATATCTGAAAAATTAGAAATAATAAATTTACAACTAGCACAGAAAAAAGAAACTAAAAGAAAAATTTGGCATTGGCTATTTATATCTATATGTATAATTTTAATACTTATTTTCATTAGTCTAGCAACATTAGGAAATAGTTATATGGAATGGGATTACAATGATCCAGAATTAGCAGTATTAGGAGTTGGAGTTCATAGTTTTATATGGCTATTTGTAAGAATAGCACCAATAATTTTTATAGGTTCGATAGTTGGGATTTGTCTAACAAGAAAGAAACAATAAAATTATAATTTGTGTAGAAAATTGACAGAAATCTTATTTAATGCTATATTTTAATAAATTCAATAAAGGAGGCGATTTTGAAATGACAAAAGCAGAAATGATAAGCACAATAGCAGAGAAAAATGAACTTACAAAAGCACAAGCAGAAAGAGTTTTTAATAGTGTTTTTGATATGTTTACAAGCGAACTTGCAAAAGGAAATGATGTTGCAATAAGTGGATTTGGTTCATTTAAAGTAACAAAAAGAGCAGCAAGAGATGGAAGAAATCCACAAACAGGAGAAACAATACATATTGCTGCAAGAAAAGCAGTTGCTTTTAAAGCTGGAAAAGCATTAAAAGATGTTGTAAACAAATTAATAATAAAATACTAGTCCTTTTAGGTATTCCAAAAACAGCAGACTTTAGTCGAAGTTTTTGGAAAAGAGGAGAAAAATCGAAAATGTTAAATGCTCTTGAAAAGAGCATTACATTGAAGATTATTTTGACGAGGAAAGGAAGAAATATTATGGAAGAAAATGAAGAAGAAATGAACTCATTAAAAGAAGAGTTAATGAGAAAACTAGAACAAGAAATGTTTGAATACAAGGAAAGTTTAAAAGAAAAAGCACCAGATGAAATTATGCAAAACGCTTATGAATTGACAATAAAACAAGAGATTATTGATTTTTACAATTATGATCTTGGATATACAAAAGAAGATTTAGAAACACTAATAAAAGAGCCTAATTTATTGGAACAAGGTTATGATGAATGGCTTTCTTTTGATGGTAATTTGAGAGAAGTAATTGAATATCCAATAGAACATTTAAACGAAATAATAAAAGAAGAAAATGAAAAGAATCCTAATCATGATATTAGATATTCAGAAGAAAAAAATCCTAAAAATGAGGTTAGATAACTTATCAAAAATTACAATGAAATGAGGTGGTAAAATTGAGCGAATCTTGTACAAAACAAGAACTTGAAGAGGCTAGAAAAATTGATTTACTTACATACTTAAAGAACTATGAACCGAACGAATTGGTACCAATAACAAAGGATACTTATTCAACAAAAACTCACGATAGTGTGAGAATAAATAATGGAATGTGGTATAGATTTTCCAAAGGAATTGGTGGTAAAAGTGCTATTGATTATCTTGTAAAAGTTGAAAATTACTCCCTACCTGTTGCAGTAAAAAAGGTACTTAATAAAGTAAGTTATAGAGCTCCAGTTATAGAAAAAAAGAATTATAAAAAAGAAGAAAAACAAATTGAAATTCCTAAAAAAGCAAGCAATAATTTAAAAGTTATTGAATATTTAATGAACAGAGGAATTGATGAAGAAATACTTAATTATTGCATAATAAATAATTTAATATATCAAGAAAAGGCTACAAATAATGTAGTCTTTTTAGGTTATGAT
>CACWHO010000076.1 GCA_902760765.1 uncultured Eubacteriales bacterium
AGATGCAATTGAAATATATATACGAAATTTATACAATAAAATTGGTATGTTAGATTATAATTTTTATGCAATGTCCTTTAATTTGCCTTGCAATGGCTCTCTTTCCCATGTTGCTAATGAAGATGACGTAAAAAAATATCTTGTTAAGAGAGCGACCTTATCAGCAATGTTACAGTCATTTGAATCCGATTTATATGATAAAGGATTTGTTGCTGAGAAACCGTTTGTAGTTTTTCCTGAAAATAGCTCTATACCAGAAAAGATACCATCTTCTTTTTCTATTTATCATGGTACTCCAGTAGATGATGTTAGTTTAGAGGAACTTGGTAAGCCTGATAAGAATGGAATGTATCATATACGTGAGGGGTTTGTTTTTTATTCACCTTATGAAAATAGAGCAGATAAGTTTAGAAAGCGTAATAATCAAGATTTTAAAGGTGGTCATGTTTTTAAAAAGAATGACCTTGATTCTTTTAAGGTTGCACGAGTTCCTAGTATTAATGGACATTTTGCATTCATGTATAGAGATGAAATAGAGAAATTAGCCTCACAAGGATATGAGTTTATTGCTCCAATTCAATTGCATAATACAAGTGTTCAAATAGTTGATATGCGAAATTATGTTGGATATTTTAGTGCTAGAGATTCTGCAATAGAAAATCAAATGGCATATTATCATTTATCTTTTCCTGTTGCTGGTCAAAGTTTTGACGATTATATTGATTCTTTAGGTATTTCAAAAGATAATGCTAAACAGATTGCTGATAAGTATTTTTTTGAAGAAAATAAAACATGGTCTACTGGTGACAAATCTAATAAATCTTATTCAAAGAGTTATGATGAATATTTTCCTAGCTTTGAAGAGGCTTGTAAAGATAATGAAAACATTATTAGAAATGTGTACGAGAAAATGTTACAATTTTTACCAGGCTCATCTTCCACTGACTCAGTGCGAGATTTGTATTTAGATCCTAGTAGAATTTCAGGAGCTGAAAAGCAACAAATTCCTTTTGATTCTTTTGATGAATTTAAAAATAATTATATAAGAACTCATGATATATTGTTTACAAATGAGGATGATTATAGGGCTTTTCTTTCTCATAATGATATATTAAAAGATACAGCAGATAATATTATTTGTCATCATAAATCATTAAAATTGAATGATTTAATTACTGCTAAAAATATTTCGTTGTCTGATTTGCGTAAGTCATATAAACAACTTTGGCTTGATAAAGATTTAAACAAAAAAAGTTCAAAAGAAAAACTTAATGAAAATGAAAAGATATAAACGAGGAAAATAGATAGACATATATTTTACAAAAAGATTGCCTTAGAAACAATAAATCCATACGAAGAAACCTATGACATATTATTTCACGAATTTCTGATAAAGTAGGGTAAAAAGGAGAAAAAATTTGAAAATAGAAGAACTGAATCAGATAATCAATTATTTAGGAGTAGACAATTATTTAACAATGTATTGCAATAGAATCGGGATTAAGACGGATTCTGTTGATACTGATGAAGCATATTACAATATAGTAGAACAAATTGAAAAAAACGAGGAACTTACATCATATTTTAAAGAAATTGCAAAAACAGATAAAAGGACGCACGTACTTATACCGTATTTTACAAAAACAGAGAACATTAGATTTTTCATTGATAATAAAAAAGAATATGATTTAAGTGAAGAAATTATTAACAATATTGAAGCAAATTTTAGAAAAAGATATATGAATGTACAAAAAGAAAATTTAGATAGACAAGAAAAAATATATAAACACTATGACAAATATGGAATTTATTATGCAATTTCTTTCCTTGTAATTTGTCTTTTATTTACTATTGATGCAGTAGAACCATATTTTTCAACTCATATAACTAAAAAAGCCAATATCACAAATGCTAAAATTATAGAACAAAATATTCATAAACCAATTTCAGATTTTTATACAACAACTATTGATATAAAGTATGAATATTTTGTAAATGGAAAAGAATATATAAAAGAACAAGACAGCGTTATTTTAGGAAGAAACATTATAGATGTTAGCATTAATAATAAAGAAGAAGTTGAAATATATTATTATATTGATAATCCTAGTAAATCAAAATTGTATAATAAATACAACAATTTTATAAAACTGGATTTTATATGTTGTGATATATTACTTAGTATTGCATTAATAATAAGCATAAAAAGAAAAATAGAATATCATAAAAAAGTAGTAAAAAAGTCAACGCACAAATGAATGAATAATAGCAAGTAAAAAAAACAAATCTGACATTCTTTATCGCTGTATTTGTCAAATATAAAAAATGCAATACGCCAACATCACTATAGGTTGCTTTTTACGCTTATTAGATAACTTAAATTAGCAAATGCCAATTATACGAGAATTACTTTAGAAAATTTTTTCTGAATGGAAATGTGTTTATAGTTTATATACACTAAAATTGATATTTAAAAAAAAGAGTATAATAATTAAAAAATGGAGACCACAGAAATGTGGTGTGTCATTAGAATGTTCTTTTTTAGAACACATCTCTAACGAGCAAGCAGAGATGTGTTTTTATGTTTAAATATGTAGAGATATTAAGAAATTAGTATCTCTTTTTTTGTTGCCTAAAAATCAGAAAGGGAGAATGTATAATGGCTAAAAATAGTAAAATCCCAAATGCAAAAGATAAAAATAAAACTAATAGTGATTATCACGATTTTACAGATAATGTAATTTCCATCAAAGATATAACTTCAGTTGTAATAGAAAACTTAAAACAGAAAAGAGATAAATATGAGATAAATATATTGAAAAGCAGAAGAATTTATATATAAAAAAGCTTAGATGAAGTTATTATAGTTAGAGAATTTAATGTAAAAAAGAAATGGAGGTAAAAATGTCTATTAAATCTATTAATAATGAAAATAAGAATGAGAACAATATTGAAAATAAATTTGAACTAAAAATAAATGGAACATTATTTACGATTAATTTAATTCAATCAAAAGATGCAAAACTAACTTATGAAGAATTAATCAAAAAAATTATTTTAGATGAAGCAATGAAGATAAATGCCGAAAATAGTGGATAATTATGTCAAAATGTATTGCATAATTTGGATAATGTTATTGGACTTTTGAAAAAAATTAAAAAATATTGCAATTAGCTATTGCCACAGGGAGATTTAACTACATCTCTAGGATGGACTAAAGCAGATGAATTGCAAACGACACTTGCAAATCAAGATAATAATCAAGGTAATGGTGAAACTAAACAAGAAAACAAACAAACAACTACTAGTTCAAATGTAGAGCCAAATAAAACAAACTCAG
>CACWHO010000077.1:0-572 GCA_902760765.1 uncultured Eubacteriales bacterium
AAGCAGGATGGGACACACATGGTTTACCTGTTGAACTTGAAATAGAAAAGAAATTAGGAATTTCTGGAAAACCACAAATTGAAGAATATGGTGTAGAAAAATTTGTAAAACAATGCAAAGAAAGTGTATTTACATATGTACAAATGTGGGAAGAGATGACAAACAAAGTTGGATATTGGGTTGACATGGAACACCCATATGTAACATATCACAATGACTATATAGAATCAGTTTGGTGGGCATTAAAAGAATTATGGAATAAAGGCTTATTATATGAAGGACATAAAGTAATGCCATATTGTCCAAGATGCGGAACTGCCCTTTCTTCACATGAAGTAGCACAAGGCTATAAAGATGTTAAAGATATGACATGTGTTGCTAAATTTAAAGTATCTGCAGGCGAAAAAATTGATGGAGAAATTTTACCAGAAAATACATATATTTTAGCATGGACAACAACACCATGGACATTGCCATCAAACTTAGCATTAACAGTAAACCAAACATATACATATTGTTTAGTAAAAGCAAATATTGGAACAGATGAAGAACCAAAATATGAAAACTATATT
>CACWHO010000077.1:641-6432 GCA_902760765.1 uncultured Eubacteriales bacterium
TTGTAATACATGGAGATTTTGTTAACCTAGAAGATGGTACTGGAATAGTACATACAGCTCCTGCATATGGTGTTGATGATAGTAATGTTTGCAAGAAAAATGGAATTGCATTTGTAAATTTAGTTGATAAAGCTGGAAAATTTGTACCAGAAGTTGAACCTTGGGCTGGAAAATTTGTTAGAGATTGTAGTGAAGATATTTGTAAATGGCTAGAAAATGAAAACAAATTATTCAGCAAAGAAAAACATGTTCACTCATATCCACATTGCTGGAGATGTGACACACCACTTTTATATTATCCAAAAGAAAGTTGGTTTGTTGCAATGAGTAAACTAAAAGATGAATTAGTTGAAAATAATAACAAAGTAAACTGGTACCCAGATACAATTAGAACAGGAAGATTTGGAAAATTCCTAGAAAACGTTGTAGATTGGGCAATTTCAAGAGATAGATATTGGGGGACACCACTTCCAATTTGGACATGTGAAGATGAAAATTGTGGTCATGTAGAATGTATTGGAAGTATTGCAGAATTAAAAGAAAAAGCAATAGATTGCCCAGATGATATTGAATTACACAAACCATATATTGATGATGTACATTTAAAATGCCCAAAATGTGGCAAAGAAATGAAGAGAGCAAAAGAAGTTATTGACTGCTGGTTTGATTCAGGTTCAATGCCTTTTGCACAATGGCATTATCCATTTGAAAACAAAGAAATTGCAGAACAAAACTTCCCAGCACAATTTATATCAGAGGCAATAGACCAAACAAGAGGATGGTTTTATACATTAACAGCATTAGGAACAGCACTATTTGGAAAAACTCCATTTGAAAATTGTATAGTTTTAGGACACGTTTTAGATGAACATGGCCAAAAAATGTCAAAATCAAAAGGAAACGGAGTAGACCCAATGGTATTACTAGATTCTGTTGGAGCTGATGCTACAAGATGGCATTTCTATACAGTATCTGCACCATGGTTACCAACAAGACTTGGAATAAAAAATGTACAAGAAACACAAAGAGGATTTTTAAGCACATTATGGAATGTATATTCATTCTATTGCTTATATGCAGAAATAGACAAATTCAATCCATTAGAATATAAAGACTACAAAATTACAAATATAATGGATAGATGGATAATATCTAAATTAAATACATTAATAAAAGATGTTGGAGAAAAATTAGACCAATATGATATTACAAATGCAGCATTAGAAATAGAAGACTTTACAGATAGTTTATCAAACTGGTATGTTCGTAGAAATAGAGATAGATTCTGGAGTCAAGAACTAAATGATGAAAAAATAGGTGCATATGTAACATTATATGAAGTATTAACAAAACTAATCAAAATATCAGCACCATTTGTTCCATTTATGACAGAAGAAATATACCAAAATTTAGTATATGGATTAGATAAAACCGCTCCTGAAAGTATCCATTTATGTACATGGCCTGAATATGATGAATCAGTTATTGATAAAGAACTAGAAAAAGAAATGGATTTAGCATATAAAATTGTTAAATTAGGAAGAAGTGCAAGAAATTCAGTAAATATTAAAAACAGACAACCACTTTCAGAAATGTTAATATCAGTTGACACACTTCCAGAATATTATTCAGACATTGTAAAAGATGAATTAAATGTTAAAAAAGTTGAATTAGGAGCAGAAATGTCTGACTATGTAAATTTTGAAATAAAACCAAATTTACCAGTACTTGGAAAAACTTATGGAAAACTAATTCCACAAATAAAAGCTGAAATTGCAAAGAAAAATCAAATGGATTTGGCAAACAAAGTTAGAAATGGTGGAGTTGAATATATTCAATTAGAAGAAACAGAAGTTGGTTTAAGCCAAGAAAACTTGCTTGTAACAATGCAAGGAAAAGAAGGATTTGCATTTGCAGGTGAAGGAGAAATTGGTGTTGTTATAGATACACATATAACACCTGAACTAAAAGAAGAAGGATATGTAAGAGAAGTACTTTCAAAAGTTCAAAATATGAGAAAAGATAGAGAATTTGAAGTATTAGATAAAATAAATCTTTATGTATCTGGAAACGAAATGCTAGAAAATGTCATCAAGAAAAATGATAAACTAATTAAACATGATACATTGGCAGTTGATATTATTTATGATGAAAAGAGAGAAAATTATACTGAAACAAATATCAATGGAGAAAAGTTAAATATTGATGTTGAGGTTGTAAAATAATTTGACAACATTTTCCTAATCATAAATGAAACTTAAATTTATAGGTAGGCAATTTATTTTGCCTACTTTATTTTTTTTATTGCAGAACCTATTTAAATATGATATATTATTAATATAAAATTTTATTTGCCAGAATAGCTTAGTTGGTAGAGCAACGGATTCGTAACCCGGAGGTCGGCAGTTCGATTCTGCCTCCTGGCACCACTATAAATAAAGTATAATTTAAAATTGCCCACTATGGTGGCAAAATATGGGAGGCTCAAAATGGAAATAGAATACCCACCTTATACAATAACTGACAAAATGCTTAATTTAGCAACAAAAATAATGGAAAAAATAGGAGAAGCTAATTATTTTGAAAGCTTAAATAGATTTCCAGAATTAAGAAGAAAAACAAGAATAAAATCAATACATTCATCTTTAGCTATTGAAAATAATCAATTATCATTATTTCAGGTTGAAGCAGTAATAAATGGAAAAGCAGTTATTGGAGAACAAAAGGATATTCAAGAAGTTAAGAACGCATATAAAGCTTATGAAGAAATTGATAATGTAAATCCATATTCTGTTGATGATTTAAAAAAGATACATGGAATTTTAACTTTTGCTATTGAAGATGATAATGGAAAATTTAGAAATCATGGAGAAGCTGTTTATGATGGAAATGTACAAATTTTTATGGCTCCCCCTCATACAATGGTGCCAATATTAATGGATAACCTGTTTAATTGGATGAATAAGGCTAAAGAAGAAGTTAATCCTTTAATATTATCTTCTATATTTCATTATGAACTTGTGTTTATACACCCTTTTTCAGATGGAAATGGAAGAACAGCAAGATTATGGCAAACAGCAATACTTGCACATTGGAAAGATTTATTTAAATATATTCCGATAGAGAGTATTATAAGAGAACATCAAGAAGAATATTATACTTCTATTCAAAATTGCAATAATGTAGGAAATTCAAATGAATTTATTGAATTTATGCTTAAAATTATAGATGAAGCTGTAGATGGAATGATTTTAGCATCCAACAAAGAAACTACACAAGAAACTACACAAGAAACTACACAAGAAAGAAATGGCCAAAGCTCTTAAACTAACTAGAGATGGTATATCATATAATATAAAAATATTGAAAGAAAAAGGAATTATTGAGAGAGTTGGAGCTACAAAGAATGGAATTTGGAGAATAAATATATCAAAATAAAATTTGTAAGCAAAAAATAAAAGGTTAGAGATATAAAAAATCTGTAACCTTTTTCTATTTTTTGCCACAATAAAGTTGTAAGATATCTTATGGAGGAACAATAAAATTGAAAGAAAAGAGAGAATTAAAAGATTATATTATAGATGGAAATATTGATTTAGACAGAGTTGTAGATGATTATACTCCATATATAAAGAAAGTAATAGACAATATGGTAAACAACAATTTATCGGTTGAAGACAAAGAAGAAATCATAATAGACACGTTTTTTATACTATGGAAAAAATATAATGAAAATTATTATATTCAATCTTTAAGCTCGTATATGGCAGGAATCACTAGAAATTTAATAAAAGAAAAATTAAAAAAAGTTAAACCTGCTGTCAACATTGAACAATATGAAAATATAGCTGAATATAGTAATTTGGACAGAAATTTGCAAGAAGCACAAGAAACAGAATCACTTTACAAAAGTTTAAATGATTTAAAAGAAATTGATTTTAAAATAATAAATATGTTCTACTATTCTGGTAAATCAATTAAGGATATAGCTAAAGAACTGAATATTTCAGAAGCTAATGTGAAAATAAAATTGCATAGAATACGTAAAAAGATAAAACAAAAATTAAAACAAAAGGAGTTTTAAAAGGTTTATAGATAAAGCCTTGTTTGAAATATTTAAAAATCTAAATATGTTATTAAAGGAATGAATTTTATATGAATGAAGGAATAAAAGAAAAATTAAAAACAAAAATAGCTATATCTCAAATCAAAAATGAGGAGGTAAATGCTATTATGAATAAAAAAGGAAAATTTACTTTTAAGAATATTGAAATTGCAGCATGTGTATTGGTATCGCTTACAGGAGTTACTTTTGCAAGTAGCAAAGTAATAGAAAAAGTATGGAAAAAACCAGAAAAAGTACAGATAGCTTCAAATAATATTGAAGACATGATTAAAATTACAGAAGAAAGTAAAAAAGAGAATATTACAGAAGAAAGGGCAAAAGAAATTGCAGTACAAAAATTAGATCAACTAGGACTTAATTCTGAAATTATAGGTACAAACCACTATAAAGAAATTGATTCAGATAAAATTATTTTCAGGTTTGATACAAAAGACAATTACGAAATTTCAATTGACGGAAAAACAGGGAATTTTAGTACTATATTGAACAATAATAAAAATGTTGAAGATACAAATAAATATATAACAAAAGAACAAGCAATTGAAGTTGCTAATAAATATTATAAATTATTGGGATATAAAGAACGGTGAATACGAAATTAGAAATGTAAATTCATTTAATAATTCAAAAACAAATGATGAAAGTAATGAAGGCTATGCGTTTAATGTTAATTATAATAAAAAATATGATGGTGTATTTAGCCCTTATGAAGAAATTAAAATAAAAATTGAAGCTAATGGACCTAGCTTAGGAATGATAAGTATTACAAATATCCCATTTGATAATAATGAATTAATTTTATCAAAAGATGATGCGGTAAAAATTGCATTAGATGAGGATAAAAAAATACAAACAAATGATATAGAGAGTACAAATGTAAAACTAATGATGGTAAAAATGAATGCAGATGCATATGATAGAATAAATGATAAAGAGAAATATTACAAATCTTCACAAGTAAAAGATTATCCAATTGATGAAAGAAATTATTATAATGTAGAAAATAGAGTAAGAAGAGCATGGGTTGTTGTTATTAAATATGTTGATAATTATGAAAATGATATAGTAAAGAGATATACTGAAGGAAAATATAGCTACTATGTTGATGCAACAACTGGAGAAATTATAGGAGGAAGTAAAGGAGACTATATTTCTAGTGAAAGCAAGGGTACAATTTATACATTCTAAAAAAGAGGTGAAATCACCTCTTTTTTAAGTTAATTTAGTCCTTGTAAAACTTCTTAAAATATGTTATAATCATTACGTTATGGAGGAAAATTATGGGATTTTTCGATAAATTAAAAAATGGATTAAATAAAACAAAAACATCATTTGATGAAAAAATAAATAATGTATTTAGCAATTTTAGAAAAGTTGATGAAGATTTTTTAGATGAATTAGAAGAAGCATTAATAATGTCAGACATAAACATCAGAAAAAATTATATCAAATCTAAGAAACAGAATAAAAAAAGAAGATATAAAAGATGAAGAAGAGGTTAAGCAAGCACTAAGAGATGAAATGAAAAAAATATTAGATGTTACAGATGTAAGTTTACATTTAAACACAAAACCTTCTGTTATTCTTGTTGTAGGAGTAAATGGAGTTGGCAAAACAACATCTATTGGGAAAATTGCAAATAATTTAGTTAAAAGTGGCAAAAAA
>CACWHO010000078.1 GCA_902760765.1 uncultured Eubacteriales bacterium
TTACACTATTTTAAATAAAAAAAGCTTGATTATAGCCTTTTTTTGTGATAAAATAAAAACCAATTGTATATATGATAAGAAATAGAAACAATGCATATTATAAATTTTTAAAAGAAAAAGAAAGCAAACAATAGGGAGGAAAAAATGTACAAAAAAGTTGAATTGGGTAAAGACGGATTTGTCGGCATGGAAAGAAAAGTTGCTGATGAATGGAAGAAAAATGACATAATAAATAAAAATTTAAATCTAAATAAAGGTGCAAGATATTTTACTTTTTATGATGGGCCACCAACAGCAAATGGAATGCCTCATGCAGGACATATTTTAACAAGAGTAATGAAAGATATAATACCAAGATATAAGGTAATGCAGGGATATAGAGTAATAAGAAAAGCCGGCTGGGATACTCATGGTTTACCTGTTGAACTTGAAATTGAAAAGAAGTTAGGTATATCTGGAAAACAACAAATTGAAGATTATGGAGTCGAAAAATTCACAAAGGAATGCAAAGAAAGCGTATTCAAATATATACATATTTGGGAAGAAATGACTAATAAAGTTGCATTTTGGGTTGATATGAAAGATCCATATATAACATATGATAAGAATTATATTGAATCAGTTTGGTGGGCATTAAAAGAACTATGGAATAAAGGATTATTGTATGAAGGACATAAAGTAATGCCTTATTGCCCTAGATGTGGAACTGCTTTATCTTCACACGAAGTTGCACAGGGATATAAAGATGTAAAAGATTTAACATGTATTGCAAAGTTTAAAATAAAAGATGAAGATAAATATATTTTAGCATGGACAACAACACCATGGACTTTGCCATCAAATTTAGCTCTTTGTGTAAATAAAGCATATGATTATTCTGATGTAAAGGTAAATGTTGGAACAGATGAAAATCCAAAATATGAAGTATATGTTCTTGCAAATAAAACTATTGAAAAAAATCTTAAAGACAAAAAATATGAAGTTTTAAGATCATATAAGGGAACAGAATTATTAGGAAAAGAATATGAACAACTTATGCCTTATGCAAAACCAGAAGGAAAAGCTTTTGTAGTAATACATGGAGATTTTGTTACAACAGATGAAGGCACTGGAATTGTACATTGTGCACCGGCTTATGGTGAAGATGATAGTTTAGTTTGTAAACAGAATAATATTGCATTTGTAAATTTAGTTGATAAAGAAGGAAAATTTGTAAATGAAGTTACTCCTTGGGCTGGTAAATTTGTTAGAGATTGTAGTGAAGATGTTTGCAAGTTTTTAGAGAAGGAAAATAAAATATTTGCAACAGAAAGAGTTATACACTCATATCCTCACTGCTGGAGATGTGATACACCATTACTATATTATCCAAAAAAGAGCTGGTTTGTTGCAATGAGCAAACTAAGAAATGAATTACTTGAAAATAATGAAACAGTTAATTGGTATCCAGAAACAATAAAACATGGAAGATTTGGAAACTTTCTTGAAAATGTAATTGACTGGGGTATTTCAAGAGATAGATATTGGGGAACACCACTTCCAATTTGGAAATGTGAATGTGGACATATAGAATGTGTAGGAAGTGTTAAAGAACTTTATGAAAAAGGAATTAATGTTCCAAAAGGTATTGACTTACATAAACCATATATTGATAATGTAAAATTAAAATGCCCTGAATGTGGTAAAGAAATGGTAAGAGAAAAAGAGGTAATAGATTGCTGGTTTGATTCAGGCTCAATGCCTTTTGCACAATGGCATTATCCTTTTGAAAACAAGGAAATGTTCGAAAATAACTTCCCAGCTCAATTCATTTCTGAAGCAATTGACCAAACAAGAGGATGGTTCTATACATTAATGGCTTTAGGAACAGCATTATTCAATAAAAGCCCATTTGAAAATTGTATTGTTTTAGGACATGTACTTGATGCAAATGGTCAAAAGATGTCTAAGTCTAAGAAAAATGGTGTTGATCCAATTTATTTGCTTGATAATGCTGGCGCAGATGCAACAAGATGGTATTTTTATACAGGATCTGAACCTTGGATTTCATCAAGACTTTCTCTTGAGAAAGTTCAAGAAAACCAAAGAGGGTTTTTAAGTACATTATGGAATGTTTACTCATTCTATGTAATTTATGCAGAGATAGATAAATTCAATCCTTTAAAATACAAAGATGTTGTTTCAGATAATGTAATGGACAAATGGATTTTATCAAAGTTAAACTCATTGATTGAGAATGTAGAAAAGGCACTAGATTCATATGACATACATGGAGCAGCTAATTACATCGAAGACTTTACAGATAGGTTATCAAATTGGTATATTAGGAGAAACAGAGAAAGATTTTGGAAACAAACTCTTGATCAAGATAAAATTAGTGCATATGTAACACTTTATAATGTGCTTGTAACATTAAGCAAAGTAATAGCACCATTTGTTCCATATATGGCAGATGAAATATATATGAATCTTGTATCTGGACTTGATGAAAAAGCAGTAAAGAGTGTACATCTTTGCAAATGGCCAAAAATAAATAAAAAAATGATTAACAAAAAACTAGAAAAGGAAATGGACTTAGCTTATCTAATCGTAAAATTAGGAAGAAGTGCAAGAAACACAGCAAACATTAAAAATAGACAACCTTTAGCAGAAATGCTAGTTTCAACTTCAGATTTACCTGAGTATTATGAAAACATCATAAAAGAAGAGCTTAATGTTAAAGAGGCAAAATTTGGTGCAGATATGAGTAAATATGTATCATTTGATATAAAGCCAAACTTACCAGTTCTAGGAAAAGAGTATGGAAGATATATTCCAAAAATAAAGGAATTTATATCTAAACAAGACCAAAAAGATTTAGCAATGAAAATTAAAAATGGTGAAAAGATAAGTGCAACCTTAGGAGATAAAACTATAGAATTAAATAAGGACAATTTACTTGTAACTATGCAAGGAAAAGAAGGATTTACATTTGCAGGAGAGGGAAGCATCGGAGTTGTCCTTGAAACAACACTAACAGATGAACTGATAGAAGAAGGTAATATTAGAGAGATTTTATCTAAAATTCAAAACATGAGAAAAGAAAATGGTTTTGATGTTATAGATAGAATAAATATTTACATTTCTGCAGATAAAAAAATAACAGACTTATTTAAAAAATTTGAAGACAAAATAAAACATAATACACTTGCTAAAAATGTTGTATATAATAGTGATGAAAAAGACTATAAAGAAATTGAAATTAATAAAAATGAAGTAAAAATTAAACTTGAAAAAA
>CACWHO010000079.1 GCA_902760765.1 uncultured Eubacteriales bacterium
ATTATTGAACATGCTTATTTGAGTAATGCAAATGATGCTCAAACATATTTAAGTTCAGATTCATCATTAAAAAAATTGGGGGTTGCTGATGCTAATGGAATAGCTAAATATTTTGGTTTAACTCATGCTATACCAGGAACGGAATATAATGGAATTAATTATACATTGGTATTTGATCCAAAATATTATATGGAAAATAATCCTGATGTAAAGAATGCTGTCGCCGATGATCCTCAAAGAGCTTTGGAACATTTTGTGAATTTTGGAATCAAAGAAGGTAGGGTTGGACGCCCAGAGTTTAATATTAATTATTATAAAAACAAATATACTGATTTACAACAAGCATTTGGTAATAATTTATATTCATATTATACACATTATATGAATTTTGGCATTAAAGAAGGAAGACAGGCTTGTGAACATTTTGAAGTTTTTAGTTATAGGGCAAGATATGCTGATCTACGTTCTGCATATGGTGATAATTTAGAGGCATATGTAAGGCATTATATTGCATTTGGAAAAAAAGAAGGACGGAATGGATCTAAGGATGATTCTTTTTATACAGTGCAGTTTGTGCAGAACGGAAAAATTGTAAATTCTCAGCAGGTTGAATTTGGTCATGCAGCTTATACACCTAATAATTTATTTTGTATGAATGGTGCAAGTTTAACTTTTGATAAGAAATATGATATTGTTACAAGTGATTTAGTTGTTAATGTTGATACAAGATATTTATATAATGGAGTGGATTATACGGATGTATTTAATGCAGATTATTATATAAACAAATATCCAGATATTAAAAATACATATGGAACAAATGGACAAATGGCATTGTCACATTTTGTTTCATTTGGAATGAATGAGGGACGTTTAGGAAATGATGCATTTAATGTAATATCTTATAGAAATAGATATTCAGATTTAAGGCGTGTATTCGGAAATGATTTGAAAAGTTATTACATTCATTATATTGGATTTGGAAAAAAAGAAAACAGAGAAACAAAAGGTTATGAAAGCCATATGGTTGATATAATAACGGAATATAATGGGATTGATTATAGTAACGTATATGATTATAATTATTATATATCACATAATATAGATGTATTAAAAGCGTATGGAGATGATGACAGTAAGGCATTGGCACATTTTGTATGTTTTGGAATGAATGAAGGACGAATTGCAAAAAGCACGTTTAATGTAATATCGTACAAGAACAGATATCCGGATTTAAGAAAAGCTTATGGAAATAATTTAAAGAATTACTATATGCATTATATAGGATTTGGATCTAAGGAAAATCGTGAAGCAACAGGATATGAGAATAAGGTTGTAGATGCTGTAACAGAATATAATGGTGTTGATTATAGCGATGTCTATGATTTTAATTACTATATATTACATAATCCAGATATTTATAAGGTATATGGCTATGATGAAAATAAAGTATTATCACATTTTATAACCTTTGGAATGAATGAAGGGCGAATTGCAAAAAATACATTTAATGTGAAAACATATAAAAGTCGATATGCGGATTTAAGAAAGGTGTATGGAAATAATAATAAAATGTATTATATGCATTACATTGGATTTGGAAAAAAAGAAGGCAGAAGAGCTTCATAAGTATAATAAATTTAAACAGAGGATGTGGTGTATTTATCACATCCTCAAATTCTATTGAAGACAATATTACTTGGAAAGCGGAAGAAGGGTTTAATTGATGATAAAATGTAGTAAAAGAATTTATTGGATAGATGGATTAAGAGGCTTTGCATGTATGATGATTTTTTTTCATCATTTTACTGTTGGTTTTTTTCCAGCATCATATGGTGGTGAGAATGCTATTTCTCATATGAATAATGGAATAGATATTATCTTATCACAATGTCCGTTAAGCGTTTTGTTTAATGGTAATTTTTGGGTATGTGTTTTTTGTTTGTTGAGTGGTTTGGTACAGAGTTATAAAATTTTTGGTTCAGATAGTATAAGTAAAATATCTGAAGATATGGTTAAAAGGTATTTGAGATTATCACTTCCAGTATTTGTTATATCGATTATAGTATTTTTAATGATGAATTCGAATATGTTCTACAATACAAGAATAAATGATGTAGTTGGATCGAGTTGGTTGGCCAATTATTATTTGAGCAAAGCATCATTAAGTAGTTTATTGTTAAGCTCATTTGTATCGGTTTGGATAAGCGGAGATAATACATTTTCAACAGCATTCTGGATGCTTCAATATATATTTATTGGTTCATATATTACATATATTCTTGCAATGATTGTTAATAATAAAAAACCAAGGGCGCTAATTGTGTTATTTGTTGCAGGATTGCTTTTTTATAATAGGCAGGATTATTATTTACTATTTGTGATAGGAGTATTTATTGCTTATATAATGACTTACTATGATATGAAATATAAATTGCAAATATTTTTGGGTTTGATATTTGTTGTAACAGGTCTGTTTTTTGGAGGATATCCGTCAGGTGTGACACCTAATAATATATATCATTATTTTAATACAATTGGCTATGTTAAATGCCATATTTTAGGAGCGGCATTGTTTGTATTTGGTATATATAATTGTAGATTTTTAATCAAGATATTAGAAAGTAAAGTATTATTGTGGCTTGGAAAGATTTCATTTGGAATATATTTGATTCATATTCCTGTGATTTTTTCTGTCACATCATTTATATTTATGAAGGTTTATGGTGTGTCGGAGCGTTACCAAATGTCGGCAGGAGTTTCTTTTTTTATTTCGTTAGTGTTGATTGTTATGTTGGCATGGTTGTTTAATAAGTATGTTGAAAAAGCGTGTGGAAAGATTATCGGAATTTTAGTGAAGTGGATTAGCATAACATAAAGACGCATTTATATTTTGTTGGTAATGGCAAAGTTTTATATTCATTAGAAGACTAAATATATGGAAGAGGATAAATTGATTGAATAAAGTTTTTAATGGGGAGACAGGCTATGAAAGATTTTTCTTTTTGGAAAGAATACGATGGATCATCAGAAAAGAAGAAAATGTTAATACTAAAATTTCTATTAGACAAAATAAAAAATTTGATGTCATAAGTTATTTTAAATACACAAATGGTTTCATTAGGACTGGCGAATGATGGAACACGTATTAGAAATTCTGAAAGTGGAGATACCTATGCAGATGGATCTATTTGTGATTATTATAGTGTTAGGTTTCCCTGGAATTATTATTGAACATGCATATATAAGCAATCAAAATGATGCAACAAGCTTTTTAGGATGGTACGACTGCATAAGAACAACATACAGTCGAAAATGATAGGACAAGCCATTTCTAAAACAAAATATCGTGCCTACTAAGACGTTCAATGTTGAGCGTCTTTTTTTTATACCCACTGTTACGCATTAGGGACGTAAAAGCTCTTGCTATCAGCGGCTTTGCAGGCGCGTTTCTGGCGCAGACAGGGATTTATCCCTGTACCCGCAAAATCGCCGTTCTACTGCGTAACAAATCCGCAGCAAAGGAGTGATGAAACTATGGCTGTTTTTCGCGTGGAGCGTAATACGGGTTATACCGTAATGAGCAACCACCACCTACGCAACAAAGAGCTGTCCCTAAAGGCAAAGGGGCTGTTATCACAAATGCTGTCCTTGCCGGAGGATTGGGATTATACCCTTACGGGGCTGTCCTACATCAACCGGGAAAGTATCGACGCTATCCGTACTGCGGTATGGGAGCTTGAAAAAGCAGGATATATCATAAGGCGGCAGGGACGCGACGAGAAAGGAAAAATGACAGCGATTGAATACACCATTTATGAGCAGCCACAGTCACCCGGAAGCCATTCACCGGGATTGGAAAATCCAACATCGGAAAAACCGATATTGGAAAATCCGATACCGGGTAATCCGACGTCGGAAAATCCAACGCAATTAAATAAAGATATATCAAAGACTAACTTACCAAACAAAGAAAAATCAAATACGGATTTATCAAGTACCCATTCCATTCCTATCCATTCCCTAAAT
>CACWHO010000080.1 GCA_902760765.1 uncultured Eubacteriales bacterium
AAACATACCAGAACTTAAAGAACAACAAAGCAAATTTAGATAGTGCAATAAAGCGATTTAATAGAGCAAAAAATAAAAGATAAAAAGGAAGTGATATAGATGGCAAGACCAAAATTTAAAATAGATTATGAAATGGTTGAAAAGTTAGCAGGAATACAATGCACACAGCAAGAAATAGCTTCTTTTTTAGGTTGTAGTGTTGATACATTACAAAGAGATGAAAAGTTTTGCGGTCTATATAAAAAGGGACAAGAAAACGGCAAAATGAGTTTAAGAAGAATACAATATAAACTAGCAGAAAAGAATCCAACAATGGCAATATGGTTAGGCAAGCAGTATTTAAAACAAAGAGATAACATAGAAGTAGAACACGATGCAAAGAATGGTGTAACAATATCTTGGACAAAGAGATAATATAGAAGTAGAACACAATGCACAAAATGGAATATTAGGAGATTTAATAGGAGCATTAAATAAAGCAAAGGAAAGTAAATAATGAGTAAAACATTAAAATTTTTTAAATTTTATATTAAAAAGTTGAAAAAGCTGTAAAATCAATACTTTATAAAAACACATAATTTTAAAATAAAAAAAGTAAAACCTAGAAACCTTTATTTTATAAGGAAAATCAAGCAAAGTTACATAATAACAAGAGTTTGACATTATAGAAAAAAAATTGTAGTATAAATAGCGATGAACGTAGAACGTTGTAAAATATTTTAAAAAGTAAATAAAAAAAAGAGCCCGACCCCAAATCAAACTCTTTTTATATAAAAAATATATTTTTTAAAATTTCTTTATTTCTTTATACAATAATGAAATTAATTTGTCAATACATTTTAAAAAAAAATTGTATTGATTTTAAAAAATAAAATGTTTTATATAAGAAAGACAGGGCTTTTCGAGTAAAAGTTTTGTCTTTTTATTTTATTTACTTGGAAAGGAAAAAATGAAATGGTAGAAAAAGAAAACAAAGCAAATGAAATTCTAAAGTATTTACAAACAGGAAAGGAACTTAGCACAATGCAAGGCATTGAATTATTTAATACAACAAGTATTGCAAGGTATATTCAGGAACTAAGAAATCAGGGCATTGAAATAAACACAGACATCAGGAAAAATGAAAAAACTGGCAGTTCTTATGGAGTTTATACTTTATCAAGTAAAGAGTTAAAAGAAATTAGCACAATGCTACAAAATGCGAAACAATGTAAATCATCAGGAAAAGTAAAAGATGCAGAAAACATTAAGAAAAATGTTTTAGAACTAGTCAATAGTTACATTGAAAATTAAAAGAAAGGAAATAAAAAAATGCAAGAAATAGACAAGGTTATATATTTTTTAAAAGATGCAGAAAAGAAACTACAGGAACTAATGCAACACAATGTTATTACACCAAATTCAGAAACACTTAAATACATAAAACAACAAGAAAGAATTTTACAAGTGAAATCTAACTATTTAAAAGCAAAAATGGAACAAGAAAATCAGTAAAACGATAAATTATATGTTCACACTATAAAAAAGGCTTAAAATTGAAAATAAAAGCAAATAACACTATATTCAAAGTACTAATAAATAAAATAATTAAATAACCTAAAAATTATGGAGTAAATCATAAAAAAATAGGTAGTTCTCTATAACTTAAATAGAAACCCGTTGTTGCAAGAAACGTAAAAACAAACTCTTACAAGTAATTGTAAAAGTAAATGTATGGACTAGCAGATGCAGAAAATAGCCCGTTGAATAGTAAAGCATTTCTATTTTGCTATTTTGCGTCAGTGAGATTTTATACAACTCAAAAACTCACAATAATAAAAGAAGTTGGGCAATATTCAGGAAGACTTGAAAAGCGACTACTGAAAAGCAACGGGCAAGTTGTTGCAAGTGTCTGTATAATATAGCATCAGGACACAAATTCAGTAGGTAAGTAAAAACCTTACAAACTCATAGAAATCAAAAAATGAAAAGTAGAAACTCCACTCAGTGGAATAATTCAATTCATAGTAGAGAGATTAACGTTCTAAAAATGCAAGGCGTTTTTCTCTCTATTTCTCAAGTATTTCTCACTAATGGAATAATTACTTTTTATATAATATATTTTAGTGTATTATACTAAGTGTATTATATTAAATATATTATATTAAATATATTATATTAAATATATTATATTAAATATATTATATTAAATATTTAAAAAAAGTAAATTAGTTTTTATTATTTATATTTAAAAAATTTTAAAAAATAATTTGTTGAAAAATAACCTATTTAGTAAAAAGTAGTGTTTTCTCTAGTAAAATCAATGCTTTACAAAGATTTTATCAGGTTGAAAAGCAAACAAAAAATTTTCACTTAAAACCGAACAACCTATAAAGAACAGATGCAAAAATGCCTAAATTTGTTGATATACCAAGGAAAAACACACTTTTTATTACTTGCACGAAAGACATATTTCACGCAACTTGTAAATTGACAAGCACATTAATTTGTAAAATAATTCAGTCAAGAATAAATTTACATTTACAATAAAAAATCAGTTATAACAGGCTTTTACAACCTACCCAACCACTTACTTGACAATGCAAAATGCCATTGTAACTTGTAAATTGTACTGCAAAAAGAAAAAAACTTGAGATTATTTTTACAAGTTATTTTACATTTTTGTAACAATTATTGACACGCAAATTGTTTTTATGTATTATTGCATCAGGAGAGTAAAAAACAATGGAATATAAAGTAATTGAAATGTCGAAAAGAACAGGACTTACAAGGCAAACTATTTATAATCACGAAAAGGAACTAGTTGAAAAAGGACTTGCAGAAAGAACTGAAATTGAACGGAAAACAGGTTCTAACAGGTTCTGCAGATGCTATTCAGTATTTAATTGACAACATAAAAAAGAAAGAAATTGACAAACCAATTACAAGTAAAAGTTCAGTCAATAATCAGTCAAAAGATAATGAAATCAATGTAAAACCTAAATACAATAATACAAGTCAATTAACAGATGCTTTACTAGTAGAGAAAGACAAAAGAATAGCAGACTTATCAAGACAAGTTGACAATTTGCAAACACAATTAGAAAGTCAAACTGAAATAAATTCAGAGTTATTGAAAACTATTTCTAATTACTTAATGGAAAAAGTAGCAGATAAACAAGTGCATCAACCTAAAAGAACTATATTTCAAAGATTATTAGGAAAGTAATTATATTACTGAAGTTTAAAAAATAAAAGATAAAAAGGAAGTGATATAGATGGCAAGACCAAAATTTAAAATAGATTATGAAATGGTTGAAAAGTTAGCAGGAATACAATGTACACAGCAAGAAAT
>CACWHO010000081.1 GCA_902760765.1 uncultured Eubacteriales bacterium
ATTTCTGGTGTTTCTATATTTAATGATTTTAAATCATCAAAAAATAATTTTGTATAATACTCTGCTATTTGTTCAGGTCTTTTGTGTTCTTCTCTTGCAGACTTTTCCATTTTGTCTTCGCCTTCATCACCATCAGAAACTAAATGTCCAACATCTGTAATGTTCATTACATGTTTTAATTTATATCCATTATATCTTAATGTTCTTCTTAAAACATCTTGAAATATGTTTGTTCTCATATTACCTATTGTTGCATTTTTATAAACTGTTGGTCCACATGAATACATTCTTATTTCCTTATCATCTAATGGGATGAATTTTTCTTTTTTCTTTGTTAAAGTATTATAAAAATATATATCCATATTACAAGTTTAGTTAGCCATGATAAATCAAGGCTAACCTTTCTCCTTTCCAAATTTTTTAAAATTATTCTGACTTTTCTTTTGATGTTCCAGTATTTTTCTTTTCTGAATCAGTTGTAGTAGTTGTTGTCGTTTCCACCTGTGCCTGTTGTTGCAGCCGGCGTTGTTGTTGATGGTTTTGCCGTTGAAGAACCATTTGTTGTTGAACTTGAATTATTATTATTTGTTGGCTCTTTTGTTGTATTATTTATTGTATTTGTTTCACTTGCTGGTTTTTCTATTTTTTTCTCTTCTGTTTTTTTGTGTATTGTACATGTTTCTGTAACTTTTTCAGTTCCTATTTTTGAAGAAGCTCCTTTTGCCTTCCATAGTCCCATCTTTTCTTTTGGTATTGTTCCCCCATAACTTACCTTTTTTACTTGGTCTTTTGGACAATACTCATTTGCAACTTTTCCAGATGCTTGGCAAATGTCTTGTGTTCCATGTCCTTCACATTTAGTTGGTAAATTATCTGTAGTAAATGTCTCTGTATATGTATCTGTACAACTTGAAGTTGCTAAACATCCTGTTACTCTACAAACAGTTGCTGTTGTTAATCCACTTGTAGGTTTATTAAAGTTTTTATTTGCAAGTCCTTTATGTGATGCTTTCATTATTGTTGACCACAATTGACCCGCTGGGTTTCTTCCATCTACACTATAGGTTTTTGAACCTTCTCCTCCCCATCTTAATGGTTCAGGAACATCAAATCCCCACCAGCATGCTGCTGTATAATATGGTGTCATACCACAAAGCCATCTATCTTTATACTCATCTGTTGAGCCTGTTTTTGCACATGTTTCCATTCCTGGAATTGCACAATATGTTGCTGTACCACCAGATTTAACTGGTTCTTCTGCAATTGACCTTGTTAAATATGCAACTTGCTCTGAATAAACTCTTGTTTTTTCTTGTTTTGGTGTCATAACAGTTTTTCCTTCTGAATCTACAACTTTTGTGTAGAATGTTGGTGTTATATATACACCATCATTTGCAATTGTAGCATATGCTCCTGCCATCTCTAATGGGCTTATACCATAATGTAGTCCTCCAATTGCTAAAGCTAAGTTTGCATCACCTTTATCATCAAGTGTTGTTATACCACTTTTTCTTAAATAGCTAATTGCTTTAGTTGTTGTTAATTCTCTCATAACTTTTACCATTGGAATATTTTGTGATGTTTGTATACATTGTCTAATATTTATTAGTCCTCTTGGAATATTCCAATCCTTTGGTGGATATCCGTTAAAATCTGTCCATACATCATCATATACTGTTGCTGGTGTAATAACTTTTTCTTGTAATCCTGGTGCAATATCTGCAATTATCTTCATTGATGAGCCTGTTTGTCTTATAGATTTAACTGCTCTATTTAATCCTGTTGGGTCTTGTTCACCTAATTTTCCACCAACTCCAACAACTTGACCTGTTGTATGGTCTATAACTACAATAGCTGCCTGTGTTGGTCCATCATTTAGTTTTTTACCATTTTCATCAACTACCCTTGGTTGAAATTGATATTTTGATTTTGCAAATTCCTCATCTATTGCATCTTGCACACTTGTTTTTTCTGTTGAATAGATTGTAAATCCACTACTATAAATATAATTTTTAGCCATTTCTTCTGACATGTTTTTTTCTTCCATAACTTGTGCAGTAAGTTGCCTTAACAATGCATCTGTATGGTAAGAATATGTAATTTCACCTGTATATCCTTTTTCAAATTTTAATCCATTATTTACTTCTTCAACAGCATTATTATAATCATCTTCATTATTTGCAAACATTCCTTGGTCTTTCATTTCTTTTAGAACTGTTAATGTCTTATTTTTTCTTAATTCTGCTGTTTTTGTTTGGTCTTTACTTGTATCAAATGGGTCATATGATGTTGGTGCATTATTAATTCCTGCTAAAAATGCACATTCTGCTATACTTAAGTCTTTGGCTTGTTTATTAAAATAATATTCTGCTCCAAGTTCAACACCATGTATGTCATTTCCACCAACAAAAATTACATTCAAATATAACTCTAGTATTTGGTCTTTTGATAGCATTCTTTCAACCTGTACAGCCTTTGCCCATTCCTTGACTTTTCTAATAATACCTGCTATACCATTTCTTTCTTTATCATTTGTGATATTTTTTACTAATTGTTGTGTTATTGTACTTCCACCATAACTTGAATTTTTCGTTAGTACACCAATAATAGCACCTGTTGTTCTTTTTAAGTCAACACCATTGTGTTGATAAAATCTTTTATCTTCTATTGCAACATATGCCTTTGGTAAATATTCTGGCATTTCACTTAATTTTATTGTCTTCCTTTTTTCATCTGAACTTAAATCTGTTTCTCTTCCATCTTGATTTATAATAACAGAATTATTTGCTCCAACAGTTAGTTCCTGCTTAGTTATTGAAAAATCATCTCCAAATAGTCCAAAGAATACTGCCGCAATAACACCTGCAGCTATTACACATAAAAGTAAAAATATTATTAATAAAACTTTTAAAAATGTTTTTAATTTTTTGTGTGATTTTTTTTGTTTTTTTGTATTTGTATTAGTATTTATTTTTTTATTAGATTTTTCACTTGCTTTATTATTTTTTCTACTTTGATTTTTTCTATTTTTTTCTGGCATTTTGTAACCTCCTTGCCACATTTTTTAGAACATACTAATTATATTATATTTTAATGAAAATTAAAAGAGGAAATCACAAATTTTTATATAATTTGTTACTATATAA
>CACWHO010000082.1 GCA_902760765.1 uncultured Eubacteriales bacterium
TTCTTTTCCAAGTAGTTCAGAAACATATTTGTGTGTACTTTGTTCATTTCCACCTAAATATAAAAAAGTATCGCAGTTTCCTACAATACTTTCCCATTGTTTTTCAAATAATGCTTTAAGTTGTGCTAGGTTTTGCAATATAATTGATACACTAACATTTCTTGAACGCATTACTGAAAGTATTTTATCAAAATCATCAGGTAGAGAAACATTAGCAAACTCATCCATTACAAAGTGAACTGGAATGGGGAGAGAGCCACCATATTTATAGTCAGCAGTATAAAATAATTGTTGAAATAACTGTGTATAAAGTATGCTAACTAAAAAGTTAAATGAAGTATCATTATCAGGAATTATTGCAAATAATGAAACTTTCTTTTCTCCAAGTGATGCTAAATCAAGTTCATCTGTATTTGTTAAACTCGCCATACTTTCAAGGTTGAATTTTTCAAGTCTTGATTGTAAAGTTACTTGAATTGACTTTAATGTTTTTCCACTTCCAGAATGATAGCTCCTATAATATTTTAATGCTATATGATTTGGATTTTCTGTTTCTAATCTATGGAATAATGTGTCTAGTGCAGTATCAGTGTTAGTGTTTTCATCTTCTATTGCTCCATATCGTAACATTTCCATTACCATACTAAAATTTTGCTCTTCCTTTGGTGCTTTATATACTAAATAATAAATAAGTGCTAAAAGTAGCATACTTGCAGCAGTATCCCAAAATGGATCATTCGTTTGAGAGCCTTTTGGTGTTGTTGATTTAAAAAGATTAGTAACAAGTCTTTGCACATCATTATCATTTTTTAAATATACAAAAGGATTATAACAATGAGATTTTTCCATATTTATTAAATCTAGAACTCGCACTTCATAACCTTTTTTCTCTAACAAATAACCTGTGTCTCTTAAAATTTCTCCTTTTGGATCTAATACTACATAACTTGAATTTGCTTGCATTACATTTGGCTTACAATAACTAAATGTTTTACCAGCTCCAGAGCCACCTACAACTAACACATTCAAATTTCTTTTATGTTTTCTCGCATTTAATCCAAGACAAACATTTTTTGTTAGAATTTTGTTTTGACTTTCTGGATATTGCTTATATTTTTTATTAAGTTCTTTGCTACTCCCCCAAGTTGCAGAGCCATGTTCTTCTTTGTGTCTATAATTTTTTATTGATGAGTCATACAATAACACGCAAAAAAAGTAAATAAGTAAAAAAATAAGAATAGTTTTTAAACTACTCTCACACCATACAATGTTAAATGGATTTGCTATTGCTACATCAAAGTTTTTTACTATATTAACAATGCCACCTTTTGTTATTGGAGCAATAATCAAGGCAAGCCATATCACAGGAATTATTCCAATAATATAGAATATTTTTCTTGCTTTTTTATTATCTTGCATCATAATTCATCTCCATATTTTTATTTTTTTCGTGCTGACCAATAAGTTCGAGTAAAGCATCTTCAATATCAGTTGTATCAATGTTTTCTCTAATACATCTATTTCGTAATTCATTAAGTGCATTTATAATTAAATGATATTGGTCTTGTGTGATAGTAATAGTTTCTTGATTCATTTCTACCTCTTTTCCTGCAATATAATTGCAAATTATCTTTCTTTTGTTATCTGTTGTTTATTTTTAATATGCTTTTTAACTTTTGTTTTTTCTTTAATATTCTCTTGTTTAGTTTTTAAGTCCATTTCTCTTTGAATTTCTGCAAGTTGTTTTTTTACAGAAGGTTTATTTTCTTCTGTTTTGGATGTCTTTGAGTAAGGCTCTGACAGAGGACTTTGGTCTGTTTTTGCCTGATTGAAATTTTCAGTTTTTATATCCTCACTTTTTAAAACTTGCATTCTTTCTTTTGCGTCATTGATTCTTTTCATCTCAAGTAGTTGGTCTTTTTGTCCTTTTGGTCTATTTGGCTCATTTTTCTTAATTTCAATGTCCAAAAATTCATCTTTTACAGACTTTCTTTTTTCCTCTGATATTGTAGATTTTTCATTTATGTTAGAATCTGCTTTATCAATAGGTTGCTTTGAATTTGTAGTTGCTACAATTTCTTTTTCATTAGAATCTTTTGATATTTCAGTTTTAGCTTTGCTTTTTTCATCTCTTGTTTTTAATATTTCAGTTTTTATTTGAGAATCATTTGAAGTAGTAAGTTTAAATCTTTCAACTATTCTATTTATTTTACTTGCATCATCTGCTCTAACCATAATATCCACCAATCCATCTTCACTTTTATCTAATTTATTCATTAAAGCAGAATATAAAACACCATATCTTTTAGCTTCTTTTGAGAATTTTGCTAAATCTTTTCTGCTAATTGTAAAAATAGATAAAGGCTTGCCAGATTTAAGCATTGTGTTTAATCTTGCTTTTCCTTTTGTTTGTTTATGGTCTTTCATTACATTTAAAAGTAATGCGATTGTATGTTCTGCTCCTTTACCAGAAACTTTTGCCAATACTTCAACACCCTCTAAATACATTCTAACTACTTGTTCAGAAGTATCTCCACTTACACTCATATTTTGTACCTATCACTTATAATCATTTTTACAAGTGTCCTTTCTTTAAAAATATTTATTATATTCATCTTTTGTATATTGCTTTTCTTTATTTTGTTCTTGTTCAAGCTCCTTTTGTTCTTTAATATTTTCTTTCATCTTTGGTATTCGTGTTTCAATATCTCTACATAATTGCACCTCCTTATTTAAATTTTCTATTTTAATATTCAAATCTCCAATTTTGTTACAATATCCAATTCTTTCATTTTCATTTTGTGTTTTATTTCTTTTGTACCAATATTTTTCTCTTGTAATGGATAAATTTTTTATTTCTCTGATTTTATTATTTTTATAATTTTCTAGATCTTCATTATTTTCAATTTTATTCATTGCAAGTAACTTTGCTTCATCAGAAAACTGATTCATTTTCCTAATATCAGCTCTCATTTGAGTAGTAATTTTATAATCTATTGGATTATCTTTATATTTTTTAAGTAAATAATAATAATGAAAATAAATTGCCATAAAACCTGTAACTTTAATATGAGATTTCCTATTAACACTAATTGTTCGAGGAATATATCTAT
>CACWHO010000083.1:0-1191 GCA_902760765.1 uncultured Eubacteriales bacterium
GCATTAGGACATGATGTTACAATACCAACATGTCAACTAGATTTTGCATTACCTGAAAGATTTGAATTAACATATATTGGAGAAGATGGAAAAGAACATAGACCAGTTGTAATACACAGAGCAATTTTAGGTTCTTCAGATAGATTTATTTCATTTTTACTTGAAGAAACAAAAGGAAATTTACCATTATGGTTATGTCCAACACAGGTAAAAGTATTACCAATAACAGATGCTCAAAGAGATTATTGTGTAGAACTAGTACAAAAATTAAGAGATAATAAAATTCGTGTAAAATTAGATGATAGAAACGAAAAAATTGGATATAAAATTCGTGAAGCACAACTTGAAAAAATTCCATATATGCTAGTTGTTGGTGCACAAGAAGTAGAAAACAATACAGTATCTGTTCGTTCAAGAGAAAATGCAGAAAATAAGACAATGAAGTTAGATGATTTTATAAAATTTTTTAAATAATTAATTTAATAGCTTACAATATAGTAATATAAACAATTTAGAAAGGAAAATTACAATGAAATTAGGAATAGTAGGCTTACCAAATGTCGGGAAAAGCACATTATTTAATAGCATCACAAAAGCAGGAGCAGAATGTGCAAATTATCCATTTTGTACGATTGAACCAAATGTAGGTGTTGTTGCCGTACCAGATGAAAGGCTAGACAAATTGGCAGAAATGTATCATCCAGAAAAAACAACACATGCAGTTATAGAATTTGTTGACATTGCAGGATTGGTAAAAGGTGCAAGTAGAGGAGAAGGTTTAGGAAATAAATTCCTATCACATATAAGAGAAACAGACGCAATTGTAGAAGTTGTAAGATGTTTTGAAGATTCAAATATTGTACATGTTGATGGAAGTATTGACCCAATAAGAGATATAGAAACAATAAATTTGGAATTAATATTTGCGGACATAGAAACAGTAAATAAAAGATTAGAAAAAGCAAAGAAAAATTTAAAAGCAGACAAAAAATATCAAATAGAAATTGATTTATTGGAAAAAATATTAAAAACATTAGAAGATGGAAAATCAGCAAGAACACTTGAATTTAATGAGGATGAGAAGCCACTTGTAAAAGAAATGTTTTTACTTACAACAAAACCTATTTTATATATTGCAAACATATCTGAAAGTCAACTTGAAAATGCAGAAAATGATGAAAATGTAAAAAA
>CACWHO010000083.1:1201-4243 GCA_902760765.1 uncultured Eubacteriales bacterium
AAAGTTATTAAAAAATCTTATGATTTACTTGGATTAATGTCATTTTTAACAGCTGGAGAACCAGAAGTTAGAGCATGGACAATCAAAAAAGGTACAAAAGCACCACAAGCAGCAGGAAAAATTCATTCAGATATTGAAAGAGGATTTATAAAGGCAGAAGTAGTTTCTTATGACGATTTAATAAAAGAAGGTTCAATGGCTGCTGCTAGGGAAAAGGGACTTGTACGTTCAGAAGGTAAAGATTATATAATGCAAGATGGAGATATTGTTTTGTTCAAATTTAATGTTTAATTTAAAAAGCATTGGAAATTGCTTGCAATATAGCTTATGTAATATAATTGAAATAGACAAAATTCAACATTAAAAATTGTAACATAAATGTAATATTAAAATATCAAAAATATATTGACTATTAGATTTATTAAGTATAAAATAAAAATTGAAGTAGGAATTTAATTGCTTACAACAGATAAAATATATTCTTAAATATTGTATAATAAAATATATTTTAAGAATAATAATATAAAGGAGAGATTTTAAGATGAAAAATAGTAAATTAGTAAGTATAGTTTTAGTATTAATGGTATTTGCAATAATGATGGTTTTACCAAAAGCAGTTTTTGCTGAAAATGTTATAGATATAAGGGACCAAATTACAAAAACAGATTCAACAACAAGTACAAGTACAACAGGAACAACTAGTACAACAAATACTAACACAACAGGAACAAGTTCTACAGGTACAACAAGCACAACAAATACAACTATAACAGATATTACAACACCATCAACAACTAAAACAACAGATACATTAACATCAACTACATCAAGTAGCAGTAATCTACCAAAAACAGGAGCAGATAGTGTAGTTCCAGGAATAATTTTAATTGTAATATTAGTAGCATCAGCAATATTTGCATTCAAAAAAATACAATATTACAAAAATATATAGTTCATATTGTAAAGTAAAAAATAAAATATATTTTATAAAGGAATTTTCAAAAATTCCTTTATTTTTTTGGCCAAATTGTATATAATATATCTGCAAAAGGAGGAGCTTTAAATGACAAAAGAGCAAGCCAAAAAAAGAATTAAAGAATTAAGAGAAAAAACGGAATATTACGCAAAAAAATATTATGATGATGATAACCCTGATGTATCAGATTTTGAATATGATATGTTAATGGTTGAATTAAGAAACTTAGAAAAGCAATATCCTGAATTTATATCAAAAGATTCATTAACACAAAAAGTTGGTGGACATGTAAAAGAAGGCTTTGAAAAGGTAACACATAAAGTTCCATTGCAAAGTTTACAGGATATTTTTAGCCTAGAAGAAATTGATGAATTTGATGCTAGGATTAGAAAATCCGCAGAAGAAAATGGAATAAAAGAAGTAAATTATGTTGTAGAAACAAAGATTGATGGACTTTCTGCAGCACTTGAATATAAACAAGGAAAATTTGTAAAAGGCGCAACAAGAGGAAATGGCTTGGTTGGAGAAGATGTAACTCAAAACTTAAAAACAGTTAGAACAATTCCAATGGAAATAAAAGATAAAATAGATATAACAGTTCGTGGAGAAGTATTTATTTCAAAAAAAGATTTTGAAAACTTGAATGAAGAAAGAGAAAAAAATGAAGAAGAACTTTTTGCAAATGCTCGTAATGCAGCAGCAGGCTCACTTAGACAATTAGATAGTAAAATATCAGCATCAAGACCATTAGACATTTACATATTTAATGTACAAGAAATTGAAGGAAAAGAATTTAATTCACACTATGAAGAATTGAATTATTTAAAAGAACAAGGCTTTAATGTTAACCCAGTTTTAATACCATGCAAAACACTAAAAGAAGTTAAAGAAGCAATAAATAAAATTGGAGAAATGAGAGATAGCTTAACATATGGAATTGATGGAGCTGTTATAAAAGTTGACAATTTAAAATTCAGAGAAATTTTAGGAGTAACAGTAAAAACACCAAGATGGGCAATAGCATATAAATATCCACCAGAGCAAAGAGATACAATAGTTAAAGACATTGTGTGTCAAGTTGGCAGAACAGGTGTAATAACACCAATGGCAATCTTGGAACCAGTTAGTGTTGCTGGCTCTACAATATCAAAAACAACACTTCATAATGAAGACTTTATAAAAGAAAAAGACATAAGAGTTGGAGATACTGTAATTATTCAAAAAGCAGGAGATGTAATTCCTGAAATAGTAAAAGTAAATCTATCAAAAAGAACAGGAAAAGAAAAGCCTTTTGAAATGCCAACAGTATGCCCAGTTTGTGGTGCACCTGCAGTAAGAGAAGAAGGAGAAGCAGCAGTAAGATGCACAGGAATTGAATGTCCTGCAAAATTATACAGAAATTTAGTACATTTTGTATCAAGAGAAGCAATGAACATTGATGGTTTAGGTGAAAATTTAATATTACAATTACAAGAAAAAAATATGATAAAAAATATTGCAGACATTTATACACTAACATTTGAAGATTTTGCATCATTAAAAAAGAATGGAACAAAATTTGCACAAAACCTTGTAGATAGCATAAATACAAGCAAACAAAATGATTTATATAGACTAATTACAGCATTTGGAATTAGACATGTAGGTGGAAAAGCATCAAAAATTTTAGCAAAAAAATATAAAACAATGGACAATTTAATGAGTGCAACATTTGATGAATTAAGCAATATAAAAGACATTGGACCTGTAATGGCAGATAGCATTGTTCAATTTACGTCATCTGAGCAAACTAAAGATTTGGTAAATAAATTAAAAATTGCAGGTGTTAATATGAATTCACTTGAAGAAGAATCATCAGACAATAGATTTGAGGGAAAAACATTTGTATTAACAGGAAGTCTTGAAAACTATACAAGAAAACAAGCAGAAGATATTATAGAAAATTTTGGAGGGAAAACATCAAGTTCTGTATCTAAAAATACAGATTACGTATTAGCAGGCGAAGATGCAGGAAGCAAATTAACAAAAGCACAAAAACTTGGAGTTACAATAATTTCTGAAAATGA
>CACWHO010000084.1 GCA_902760765.1 uncultured Eubacteriales bacterium
GCCAGATGATAAAAAAACAGAATGGTTTTATAATAATAAAGATCTTGATAGGAAAGTTGATGAGAGAGAAGATAAAAATCATTATAGATTAAGTTAATTATATTAATTTATAATTGAAGGAAGATAATGGTTACTACAGATGAAATTAATTAGGTGATTTATCATCGAAAGGAATCAAACTATATTATGAGAAAAAAAAATATAAAACCCAAAACAAATATTAAGTCAAAAAAAAATATTAAATCAAAAAGTGAATTGATAAAACAGCTACCTGAAAATACAAGCAAAGCTGTAGATGAAGTTATTAAATATGTTAATGATCATCCAGATGAGGCAAGTGGAATTCTACAGACAATATTAAAAACAAAAGGGATACCAGATGATGTTTTTAGAGACGCATCCATTGAAATGTCTAGAGATAAAATAATTCCAAATGAAGCAATAGTAAAAGCTGTAAAAGAGAGTGATGTGTCAGACAATATGATTACTGGCATCTTAAACAAAGGACAGTTTGGCACAGAAACAACTGGTCAATTAATAAGTCAAATAAACGATGAGAAAGTAAGACATCAAAATATTTTAAGAGCACTTTCTGGAATATATTGTAGGTGTGATTGGTATCCATCTGATGAATTGCTTTTAAAAGCATTAAGAAACATAGGAATTAATGGAAAAAATTTAGAACGAAATGAGAGAAAAAAACAAAGTACAGATGTTGATCTGTGGCTAAGAAAAATAATCTCAAAGAAGATGGCGATTAATTATAGTAGATATAGATATTCAAAAGTATTTGTTTTTTCAGATTATTTTAGCCCAGAGCAAATGATAGAAATGGATTTTTCCAAAGATGTTATAAATGAATATGAAAAGCTTAAAACTGATGGTAATGAAATTGAAGAGTCAGATGTTACTAATGGCATATTGGAAGCGGTTGCTACAAATGTCGCAAAAAATTATCAAGAGACTGGAAGATATATAATTCCACAAATAAAAAATTTGAATAATATAACTGAAGAAGAAGAAAAAAATTTCATACATAATATTGGGTTAAAATCAAAAAGAAAATTAAATGAACCTGAGATTAATGATATTAATAATCAAATTTTGGGTAAGGTTAGAAATACAAAAAAAGATGAGATAATATTTAATGAATTTCTAAGTTCTGGAATTATAGATTTGATGGAAGGATTATCTGATGAAGATAGAAATGGAGCAATAAAAGCAATAAAGGAATCATTAGCAAGATCAATTTTCTGATGAAGATAGAAATGGAGCAATAAAAGCAATAAAGGAATCATTAGCAAGATCAATTTTGAAACGCCAAGAACAAGAAAAAGTTGAAGATGATGAAAAAGTTAAATGAAAAAAATAGTTAAGAGCATATATAATAGACAAATTAAAAATAATACAAAATGGTGTATATTAAGATATCCTACAGAAGGACTAGCACAGGCAAGTAACATTAGGATCATCAACATTAGAGCAATTTGCATTAAAAGTTCTATCGCTATAAAAAAATAAAAAATCCTTTTCATTAACAGAAACACATATAACAAAAAAACTTCTTTAATAATAGTATAACAGAAAAAGAGTTGCGAAAGCAACTCTATAAAAGAAAATCTTTGATTTTCTTATTTTTTATTAAATATATAATGTAAAAATATAATATATAAAAATGAAAGGAGAGAATTTGTTAAATATAATACAGAGCTTGCAAAAAAACATAATATTAAATAGAATTAAAAGATTGAACATTGACGAAGCTATTGAAGAGTATAAGAAGATTGCAAATGAAGAGATAAGGGATAGTAAAGACATTAAGACTGAAATTTTAAATAAGATTAGTGTCCGAGAAGAATTAGCTTTGTTGCCAGATAATTTACAATTAGAATTAAGAGATAGAAACGAAGAAGAATTAGGTTATGACATTTATTCACCAGGAGATTATTCAGATTCAGTTCAAAAACAGCTTTATGCAGATGGAAGCGTATCGTTAAGAGAATTATCAAATGGTGTCCAGAGATCACTTTATGAACATGGAAGCGTATCGTTAAGAGAGTTATCAGATGGTGCCCAGAGATCACTTTATGAACATGGAGAGGTATTGTTAAAAGATATATCAAATAAATGTCAAATAGAAGTTTTGTCGGAAAAACCAAAATTAATTTTAGATGTTTCAAATGATGTAAGAAATACTGTACTCAGTGATAGAACTCCAGATAGTATAGAGTGGGAAACTTTAGCTAAAAATATGAGTGATGAAGATTTTAATAAACTAAATTTGGAAGGAAATGAAGGAAACTATGAAGAAAGAGAAAAAAGAAGGAAAAATTTAGAAAGACTATGGTTAAGAAGTGCAAGTGTTGACAAATTTACGGATTTGGCTGAATCAGGTAAATTGCCATTTGGACATGGTTTTTACTTGAAGGAATTACCAATAAATATTCAAGAGATTTTTTGGAAAAATAAAGGAAATTTTGATAGAGATAATGGTTTTAATATAACTCTTACACTTCCTAGACATTACTTTTCTATGGAACTATTAAATAAAATGTTCATAGAAAAATATGGAAACGCTAAATTCGCTGAATACAAAGAATTAATTTCAGAAACTTATAAAGAATATTCAGAGAATATGGCCGCAGAAAGATTTATAGATAATATGTTTAAAGAGAATTCAATAATTGAAAATATTCCTGGAAATGAATATGCTGAATATGTGGAATGCAAAGATGAAAAAGAAAAAAAGGAAAAATTTGATCAAATGGTAAAAAAAGCCTATGGGGAAAAAGCTTATGAGCTTGTATCTGAAAGAAAAGGATTGCTGCTTGAAGATTTAGATAATGCTGAAATTTTGACTCCAGAAATAGTAGACAATTTTAGACCAGGTTTTGTTCATGATTTAATGAGTTATTATTTTGAAGATATAGATTCTTTTATAGAAATCGCAAAAAATCCACAGGACTTAAAAGCTTTTAAAAATTATTACAAAAATATTTCTGGCGAAATCGGTGAAAATGTAGTTACTATGAAGGTTTGTATGGAAAGATATAGAGAATTCAGAGATCTACTGGTAGAAACAAGTAATTCTAAATTAACTATAGAAGAGCAAGATAAAATTAATCAAATAACAATGTGGAGAAAAAATTTAGGACAAATCACAACCCTTAAACAATTACCGATGGCAGAAAATATGTTAAAAAATGGAATAATAGAATATATAAAGAGCAATAACTTAATGTGTGATATGGAATTATTTTCAGATGACATTTTAACAAAGAATTTTGAAAGGGATTCATTAATATATGAATATCCACAAGACTTATTAATGCATAATTCAATGCAACTTTACGATGTATTGAAAAATTCAAAAGTTCCAATAGCAGGAATGTTTTTAGAAGAGACAAAAAAAATAATAAATTGTAAAGAAAAAGCGATGAAGGAATTTTCTGAAAATGTAGTAACAAATAAAGCCAAGATTGAAGAGGCATATAAAGAGGGTAGAGCTGGTGTACAAATAATTAAAGAAAATGGTGTTGAAATAATTGATTTAGGTCAAATGAAAGTTCGTTTTGCGGTTCACGATCCATCTATGAATAATAGTTTTGAAATACACAGACGGAGAAGCAATAAAAGCACGAGAACATTATTGGGATTATGAAGGAAAATACGGAATGTCTACAATATCTGCAAGGGGTATTAATAGTAATGGGGAAGATCATAATTTTTATACTGGAGTGTATGTTTATTGGAATTTCGAAGACAATGAAGTAGTTCAACTATCTATTGATGATGGTAACGTAAGCCATAATCCAAAAGAAATTAAACCAGGTCCAGAAGCAGGCGACTCAGTACCTCTAAAAGATTATAATAAGCTGGGTGAATTGCCTTTTTTGGGAGAAATAGCTTTTTATAGAAGGAAAAGAACCCATGATGCAATAGAAAAAAGTGGACATCAGGGGAAATTTGCACCAGACGCAATTATTTGCAAACCTACAAAAGAAAATATGCAAAAAATAAAAGAAACTTTTGGAGAAATGATACCAATAATATGTCCTGATAGAGGATATCTCCAGAGGGCAAAAAATGATGTTAAAGCAGTTATTGAAGATTTTACTGAGAGTGAAAAAGAAAAAGAAGATATTACTGAAGAGAAAAAGGAATTTTTAGATCAAAGTTATGGAGCAGTAGGAGTAACCAAAGGAGATTTAATGACTTCAGGAGATTTATTGAAACAGACAAAAGAAGAAAAACGTGAAAATTTTGTATCAAAA
>CACWHO010000085.1 GCA_902760765.1 uncultured Eubacteriales bacterium
AACTGGTGGATGGCAACAGGCATTAATAATGTTGGTTGTTATGATTGTACTTTCGCAAATAGATGCAAATATTATTAATCCTAAAATTACAGGAGCAAGGTTAAATGTAAATCCTTTGCTTGTTGTATTTTGTGTAACAATTGGAGGCTCTTATGGAGGGCTTGTTGGAATGTTTATTGCCGTTCCAATTGGTGTTTTAATTAAATTAATGATTGATGACTTTGTAGATCATAAGCTAGAAAAGAAAAAGGAACAGTAAAATTTTAGACCCTTTCTCAATATTTGTTAGAGTTGACATGTATTTTTAAATTGACAATATTAGAAAGTGTAGTATAGAAATGGAGAAAATTAAATAATAGAAGATAATGAAAATATTGTTAGTAATGGATCAATTTTATAATGCCAATAATGGCACTGCTATTTCTGCACAAAGATTTGCAGAGGGGTTAATGAAAAATGGTAATGAAATTAGAACTCTGAGTATAGGGAAATCAACGGATATAAATTATTCTGTACATCCTAAAAGTTATGGTTTTATTGCTGATAAAATAATAAATGCTCAGGATATGAAACTTGCAAAACCCGATTACAATGTAATAAAAGAAGCTCTGAGTTGGTGTGAATTAGTTCATTTTTATATGCCTTTTTCACTTTCAAGAGGAACAATGAAGATTGCAAAAGAGATGAATAAACCAATGACAGCTGCATTTCATGTTCAACCTGAAAATATTTCATATAATATTGGGCTTCGGTAAATCTAAATTAGTAAATAAATTTATATATATTTATTTTAGAAATACATTTTATAATTATTTTAGACATATTCATTGCCCAAGCGAGTTTATTGCAAATGAACTAGTTAAAAATGGATATATATCAAAATTACATGTAATATCAAATGGAGTTGACGGATGTTTTAAACTAAACAAACAAGAAAAGCCACTAGAATATAAAGATAAATTTATTATTACAATGGTTGGAAGATTGTCTCCAGAAAAAAGACAGGAACTATTAATAGAGGCAGTTAAAAAATCAAAATATAAAGATAAAATTCAATTAATATTTTGTGGCAAGGGATCAAAGCAAAAGAAACTAGAAGAAATATCAAAAGATTTACCTAACAAAACAATATTTGGATTTTATTCAAAGGATAAGCTAATAGAAATTTTAAATTATACGGATTTATATGTGCATACATCTGATGTAGAAATTGAGGCAATTTCGTGTTTGGAAGCTATTGCAACGGGGTTAGTTCCAATAATATCTGATTCAAAAGAATCTGCCACAAAGCAATTTGCACTTGATGAAAGGAGCTTATTTAAGCATGGTAATTCTAAGGATTTAGCGAACAAAATTGATTATTGGATTTCAAATAAAAAAGAAAGAGAGAAAATGGAAATTAAGTATGCAGAAGAAGTAGATAAAAATTATAGAATTTCTCAAAGCATAAAGAAAATAATGAATATGTTTAATGAAGAAGTGTGTGATTGTGAAAAAAAATAATCATTTTATATTACCAATAGTTACTATCATTGTCTGTTAGTATAAACTTTTAGTAGGAAAATTGAATAATAAAAATTGAAAAAGAGATACCAATTTGATATTATGTTTTTATAAGAAAAAATAACAATTAAATGAGGTATCTCTTATGTATTCAATTATACAAAAAATTTATGAGAAAAACAATAAGATTTTAAAAGAAGGTTTAAAAAAAGTATTTTCAGTAGAAGATGTAAGTTCTTTAACAGGTGCTATAAACGAGTTTACAGATATTTTAGGAAAAGAATTATTTTCAGGAATAGCAAAACAAATAGATGAAATAATTTTTGAAGATAATAAAAATAAGAAACAATTTGAACCAGTGAGATTTCAGGAAAAAAGTTTAATAACCAAAAATGAAAAAACAAAATTTGAAAGAAGATATTATAAAGATAAAGAAACAGAAGAATATCTATATTTAACAGATGCAGTACTTGGAATTGAAAAAGGTGAAAGAATAGATAAAAATGTTAAATCAGAAGTAATTGAAAAAGCCAAAGATCAAGCATATAACAAATCAGGGAAAATGGTCGTACCAGAACTTGAAATAAGTGCAACAACAGTAATGAGAAATGTTAGAAAAAACGAATGGAAAATGGAAATTGAAGAACGAAAAGAAGAAGATAAAATTAAGGCAAAATATATTTATATTCAGGTAGATGAAGACCATATTAAACAAAGAAATAAAAAAGTTGAAAAATTAGAAAAAAGAATAAGAAGAAAAGCAAATAAAAAGGTTTATTAAGTGAACCAATAAAAAGGTAAAAATAATTGTATTTTTTGTGATTATATGATATAGTATTTTCTGTAGGATTATAGTACAAAGGAGCTTTTTATGGAGAAGTTAGACTTACAAATCTTTAGAGAGTTAAGGCAAGAAATTATAGATTATATGAACAAATATAGAGAGGCAGAAGAGAGAGGAGAATATCTTTCTGATGAAGAGGAAGAACAATTTTTAGCAAGATATAAAGAAATTATAGAGATATTGTCAGAACATGATTTAAGTGATATAGATTTTGAAGAATGGAGAGGAATGGCTTTATTTGCAGACGAAGATAATCCATTAGATTTTTCAAGAACTAAAGCAAATATAGATTTTTCTATTATTGGGGAATATGATGCATATAAAACATTTCCTAATTTTAAAAGTTGTCAAATAAAAAATTTTGATTTTGAAAAATATGATTATTCTCCAGAAATGTTTGATGAAGAATTTAGAAAAGAAAATGAAGGAAGATTTTTAAGTGAGAATATACCAGAAGAAGTATCTGATAGATTTTATAAAGGGAAACTTACTTTAACAGATATTCAAAATAATCCTGAATTAGCTAATAAAATTGAAGAAAAAAATCTAGCTTATGGATTAAGAGATATTTATAAAATTATTGGTAGAGAAGAATTTTGCAAATTAGATGCACAATTCATTGATGCAAATAATTGGTTATTCAAACGATGATGTAAATAGAAGATTTTACCATAGGCAAGATCAGTTAGGAGATAGATTTAGAGAAGAGAATCCAGATTTGTTTTTAAGTGAGGAAGTACCTGAAAGTGTTAGAGAAAATTATTATGGACATTATCTATCAATGAGAGAGTTTAGCGAAAATTTAGAACACTTTGAAGGAAAAACAGTAGCACAATCCTTTAGTTCTTATGGCGATGATAAAAAACTGATAAGTTTATATGGAGAGGGTATATATCAATTATTTGCAGATTATAAACCGATAATAGATAGATTACTAAATGATTATACTGCAATGCAAAGTATAGAAGTTCCTACTGGACCGATAACAGAAGAACAAAGAAAAGAAATAATGAGTACGGCACTTACAACTTATATTACTAGGAATGGTTTTGAGCAAGTTCAAAATTGGGATGAATTTAAAATGATTTTAGATTTTATTCCTATGGAATATTTACCAGCAACTCCTAGTACAAGAGAATTTATAGAAAAATATGGACTTGATAAAATTATAGAATCTGGTCTTGATATAAAATATTTATTTAAAGACCAAAAACTAACTAATATAGAAGAAATAGCTAGTTTAAATGGAATTGAACTAGAAGATATAAAGAAATTAGTTAGCAGAGATAGTCAAAAAATATTAGATAGCTATGATGTGAAACAACTTTTAGAGTATGGAATAACAGATTTATCAGAATTATCTGAAACTACAAATGATTTAAGCCAAATTAGAGAAATGCTTAAAAAAAGACCTTTAGACTTAATTGATATGGGAAGATATCAAGATGCAAAAAAAGAGTTTATAGAGAAATATGGAATTGACAACATTATTGCATTAGATGAAGAAACAAATGGAATGTTTTCTCATCAACTATGGCAAAATGATATATATATGACTATGTTAGCACAAGCAGAAGGAAGAGCTCCAAAATTAGAAGGTAATGAACAACTTACATATGAACAATTCAGAGATAGAATGTATGAAATTTTATTACATGCAAGAGATGAAAGAGGAGTATTAACATCAAGGGATTATCAAGATTATGACTTTATACAAGGAAAATTTAGAGAAGAACATCAAGATATATTTTTAGATGGAGAGCTTCCAGAAGATGTAAAAAAAGCTTTTTATACAAGACACATGACAGCAGAGATGGTAAGACAAAATCCAGAGCTTATTCAATTATTGCAAGGAAAAGATTTAAGTAGAGCATTTCCACAAAATATGACTGCTGGACTTGCTTTACTACAAAAAGATAAAGAAGGAAATGTAATCGGAGGAATTCCTAATACTGTAAATATGGCTCAATATCTTTCAGAAAAATTAGGACAAGAAGAATTCTTGAAAATATGTGCAGAGTATGGGAAATGCCTAGATAATATAGGAATATCAACAAAAGATGAAATTTCAGTTGAAAGTGTAAGAGAGGCAATAGAGCAATCCATATATAAGGGAATAAAAGAAAGAGGAATAGAATATTTTGAAGAATTACCATTGAGTTTCCAAGAAAAACATCCAGAGTTATTTTTACCTAAAGAGATTGATGAAGATGTAAGAAAAAGATTCTATGAAGGAAAATTAACTTTTTCTGATATTAGAAGAAATCCACAAATAAAAGAATTATTACTTACTAAAGACATAAGTGTTGGATTTGGCAAGTTAAAGTATGGACAGCAAATGCTTGGTGGAAATGGTGGGCGATATATTAATCCAATATGGGAAAAACTATCTGAAAGAGAAATAATGGATTTAGCAGAAGAATATGGAGATTACTTAAAGGATGTAAATGTTGATGTTTTTAGAGAAGATCAAACTGAACAAGATAGAATTAGTGAAGTAGAAAAAATAATAGAAAATAATATTTTAAATAGAAGTCAAATGGTAGAGCAAAGATTTGGTTCTCCAAGAAAGGTAATCTATAGAAACTCTCCATTTAATGAAAATGTACCAGAATTTTTTAAAGATAAACATCCAGAAATGTTTTTAGATGAAAATGCTCCAGAAGAACTAAAAAATAGCTTCTATGATGGTGGTACACTAACTTTCCAATTAATAAAGGATAATCCAGAGTGGAGAGAGTTTTTAAAAGGAAAAGATTTAAGTAGAGCATTTACAGAAGAATATAGTGAATTGTTTAAAAGATTTGATAATGCTACTATAATGAAGCTAGGAACAAGAAACCCAGAAACTATTGAAAAAATGGTACAAAATCATAGAGAAGATGTATTAGAAAATTGGTATAAATCTACAGGAGGAAAATTTGTACCACATCATGTAGTTATGCTAAATTTTCCAGAAGGCGAAATAGATAGTTTTCTTGGGAATAGTAAAAGATGGTCACAATTAATGAGAATTGACAATTATAACTTAAATGATGATGGAAAAGCCGCTATATTAAAAGCAGCATATGCTATGGGAGTATTTCAAGGCAATGATGACGGATTTAATAAAACAATGAAATTGTTTACAGATGTTCCTCAAGAATTAACACAAGAAGAATATGAAAAAGTTACAAGTATGTTTAGTGAAGCATTTGATCCATTTAGATGGATTGGAAGTAATTTTGATCCTGAACAAAAAGATAAAGAAATGAAAAGTTTATTTGAACAGGCATATACTTTAAACAATGAGGGTAAATATGTCTTTAGCATGGATAAACAAAAAAATAAAGATAGTGTTAGAATGGTGAGAGAAATACTTGAAAAAGCTCAAATACCAAGAATATTAACACCAGAAAAAGCTCATCAAATGTTTGACTCGTTTGCAATGGAATACAATCCTGACTTTGCAAGATTCTTTAATGACAATATAGAAGAAATATTATCTAATCCAGAATATACAAAAGATATTGCAACGATACAAAGACAATTTAAAGCTGGTAGAAGATTAACTCTTGATGTAGCACAGGATTATATTAAAAGTATTGTATATACAGATATTGAAGTTGGAAATGAGGGAGTTGCAGAGCAAGCAAAAATTGCTGGATATTCTCAAAAAGATTTTGAGGCAATACAAAGTTTATTCAATGAGGGAGAAGTAAGAGATTTTTCAAGTATTCCAAGAATACAAGGAAGTACAAAAGGATATACTTATGAAATGCTTAGATGTGATGATCCACTAGCTTTAACAATTGGAACACTAACTGATTGTTGCCAAGAAATACATGGAGCTGGACAGACAAGTATGGAACATAGTGTTGTATCTCCAGATGGTAGAGTATTTTGTGTAAGAGATGCAGAAGGAAGATTGGTCGCACAAAGTTGGTTTTGGAGAAATCAATATACAGGATGTTTTGATAATATTGAAATACCTCACAGAATATTTGAGCTATATGAAAAAGAGCATCCAGATGTTGGTAGAAAAGGATTAACTACTGAAGTATTAGAAGTTTATAAAAAAGCAGCTCAAGATTTAATGCAAGAAGATGCAAGAGTTTATCAAGAACTATTGGATAATGGAACTATTACGCAAGAACAATATGATGCATTACTACTAGGAAAAGTTACAATTGGTTTAGGTTATAATGACATTGCTGATGCAATACAAGCTGACAAAACAATACATCAAGAAACTGATAGAGTTGGGGTAAAAGGAACAGATAGATTACCACATCCATACACAGATGCAAGTACACAATATACAATTGCAGAAAGGGAAGGTACTGTAAAATCAGAACATGAAAACTTATATGTTCATCAAGATGATGTACCTGTATTTGATGGAACAAACATGTCTTACACAGTATTGCTAACAATGAAACGAATGGAACAAG
>CACWHO010000086.1:0-5222 GCA_902760765.1 uncultured Eubacteriales bacterium
TAATTGTAGGAGGACATAGAGTAAACAAAATAGAAAAGATAATTTTACATGTTGTCGCTATTTCAAATATTTTTATGCAAATAGTAACAGGAATACTTGTGGAGGAAAAAATCTTCCAAGGCGGATTCGTGTTTATTATGGTTGATGTTTTTTGTTTTGTTGGACTTATTTTGGAACTTACCAGATTTGCATGCTTAAATCAAAATTCAAATATTTTAACATTGATTTTGATAGCTACATTCCTTATAGAAGGAGCAGGAATTAATAATATCAACAGCAAGATAATTAAACAAAATTGGTTTGTATTAGTTATTAATTTTGTTTTAGTTTATATTTATTATGTTGATATATATGCACTCCAGGACCCACTAACCTATTTATTAAACAAAAGAGCATATACAAATGCTTTGAAGCACGTTGACTATACAACTGCATTCATCATGATTGATGCAAATCAGTTTAAAAAAGTCAATGATACTTATGGTCATCAAGCTGGTGACCATGCACTTCAAACGATGGCAAAAGCTATATTTGAGGTAAACTGGGACATTAACAAAGTATTAACTGGTTATTCTGAAAAGTTAGACAAAAAAATTGTGGAACTTTCGAAGAATACGGAAATACTAAAAAATGGACTCTCTCAAGGGTATTGTGTGTATACTGGACAGAGAGATAGAACGGATGGCCAATATAAATACATGTCTGTTAATGAATGTATTGATATGGCTGACCAAGAAATGTATAACAAAAAAAGTTATAAAAGATAAATAATACAAGGCTAGGGAGAAAGGAAAAATTTCCTTTCTCCTTTTATAATAAAAATAAAAAAACTTAAAATTATTATTCATTTCTATTTGTGAAATTGTTTAAATAAATTTTATTTTCATAAAAATAAAATTTACAAAATATAATTTAGTGAATAAAATATCTTAGATATATAAAAGAGTGAAGGGAATGAAAACTCTATGAATGAAATTTTAAAAACGACAATATCTGGCTTATTCTTTGGCACATTTGGAACAACAATAGGTGGGATACTTGGAATTTGTGTAGAAAATAATTCAAATAAATTCTTAAGTTTTATTCTATCGTTTGCATCAGGACTTATGATGGCAATTATATGCTTTGATTTAATTCCAGAATCATTAGAAATTAGCAATATATATGTAACAATATTTGGCATTGTTTTAGGGATTATACTAATGATTTTATGTGATATTTTAGTACAAAAAAAGTTTAATACAAAAGAAATTAAAGGTGGAACAAAAAGTGAACTCTTAAAAACGGGAATTATTGTATCCATAGGACTTGCAATACATAATTTTCCTGAAGGCTTAGCAATTGGCTCTGGATTTGATGTTTCTACAAAATTAGGTTTAGGCCTTGCAATAGCGATATGCTTACATGATGTACCAGAAGGGATTTCAATGGCTGTACCATTAAAAAATGGTGGGATGAGTAAATTAAAAGTTATTTATTATGTTATTTTATCTGGTGTTGCAACAGGTGTAGGAGCATTCTTTGGAGCTATTATTGGAAATATTTCAACACTTGTAATATCAATTTGCCTAAGCTTTGCAGCAGGTGCCATGCTTTATATTGTTTCAGGAGAATTAATACCAGAAGCAAATAATTTATATAGAGGTAAAATGAGCGCAATTGGCAGTATGTTGGGAATTATTGTTGGAATATTTGGAACCAAAATTTAATTGACTTTTAAATATATAAATTATATAATTGCAAATGTAAAAAATAACAATTATGTAATAAAAATGAGGAATGCAATAATTATTTATATTACTAGAATATAAACAAAACTAATGGAAGGAATTATACAATAATGCAAGAAATATTAAAAGGATTAAATGATAAACAATATGAAGCAGTTGTAAATACAGAAGGACCAGTTCTTGTAATAGCAGGGGCAGGAAGCGGAAACATATTTAATTGGAGAAAAGCACGTTTTACCATGGAATATACTAGCAATTACATTTACAAATAAAGCTGCAAATGAGATGAAAGAAAGAGTTGCAAACTTAGTTGGAGAAGATGCAAAAGACATATGGATGGGTACATTCCACTCAATTTGTGTAAGAATTTTGAGAAGATTTATAGATAGAATAGGCTTTGATTCATCATTTATCATATTTGATACAACAGACCAACGTTCACTTGTTCGTACACTTGTTAAAACATGTATAAAAAACGTAGGATTAGATGATAAAATGTTTACGGATAGAGCTGTTTTATCTGAAATAAGCAATGCAAAAAATGAAATGTTAGAACCTGACCAATATAAAATAAGAGCAAATGGAGATTTTAGAAAAGAAAAAATATCACTAATATGAAATGTATCAAAAGAGGCTTAAAGAAAACAATGCAATTGACTTTGATGATATTATAAATTTTACAATCAAAATTTTAAATGAAAATCAAGATGTTTTAGATTACTATGCAGATAAATTTCAATATGTTTTAGTTGATGAATATCAGGACACAAACAAATCTCAATTTAATTTAGTAACATTACTTGCTTCAAAACATGGTAATATCACGGTTGTAGGAGATAATGACCAAGGAATATACAGCTTTAGAGGTGCAGATATTTCAAACATTTTAAATTTTGAAAAAGATTTTAAAGGCACGAAAATCATAAAACTAGAGCAAAATTATAGATGTACAGGAAATATTTTAAAAGCTGCAAATGCTGTTATAAAAAACAATGAAGTCAAATACAAAAAGGTGTTATGGACAGAAAATGAAACTGGAAATTTACCAAAAGTATTTTCTGCACAAAATGAATATGATGAAGGAAGATATATTGCAGACCAAATAAAACATTTAAAAAATACAAATAATTACGAATATTCTGATTTTGCAGTATTATATAGAATGAACTCACAATCAAGAGCAATTGAGGAAATTTTAAGAAGAGAAGACATTCCATATAAAATTGTTGGAGGTCTTAAATTCTATGAAAGAAAAGAAATTAAAGATTTAATTTCATATTTAAGGTTAATCCAAAATTCTTATGATAATTTGAGTTTAAAAAGAATTATCAATGAGCCTAAAAGAGGAATTGGAAAAACAAGTCTGGATAAAATTGAAGAATTGTCAAATAATACTGGTGTATCAATGTATGAAATAATTGAACATGCAGACCAATATGGCTTAAATAGAGTATTTTTAAATTCAAGAGAGTTTATAAATTGCATACAAGAATTAAGAGAAGAAAAAGACAATGTTAAAATTTCTGAATTAATTAAAGATACATTAAAAAAATCTGGTTATACAAAAGCATTGGAGAATGAAAATACTATTGAAGCTGAAAGCAGAATACAAAACTTAGATGAATTTTTAACAGTTGCAATCGAATTTGAAAAAGAATCAGCAGAAAATAAATTAAGCGATTTCTTAGAGGGAATAACACTTTCAAGCGATATTGATAATGTAGAAGATGAAGACAATTCTGTTACATTAATGACATTACATAGTGCAAAGGGACTAGAATTTCCAGTTGTATTTTTAGTTGGTATGGAAGAAGGAATATTCCCAGGCTACAAATCAATCTCTGAGCCAAAAGAATTGGAAGAAGAAAGACGATTATGCTATGTTGGAATTACAAGAGCAAAGGAAAATTTGTTTTTGACAAATAGTAAGCAAAGAACTATTTTTGGTTCAACAAGTTGTAATCAGCCATCAAGGTTTTTAAAAGAAATTCCAAAAGAACTATTAGATGGATATGATGAGGCATTTGGTGAAAATGATAACATTTTAGGAGATTCCAAATTTGAATGGAGCTACGGACATAAGAAAAATGGAGATGTTAAGACATATAAAATTGATGATAATAAAAAAGAAAAAATTGAAAATAGTGGATTTAAATTTAGAACTGCAGAAAGTTTCTTGAATTCATTAAACAAAAATAAAGAGGAAAAACAAGTTGATTTATCACAATATAAAATTGGAGTTAGAATATATCACAAAAGATTTGGAGAAGGAATTATCACAAATATTGAACCAGAAGGTGATGATTTAAAAGTTGATATTGATTTTGATAAAGTTGGACATAAAAGATTAATGGCAAAATATGCTAACCTTGAAGTTTTATAATTTTATAAACTTTTCTTTACAATGTATATTTTAAATAAAAGTGGCTAAAATACATAAGAGTATTGTAAAGAAAGGATGATAAAAATGGTAAACTTAAATGAGATGGAATTACAAAATTTAAGACATTTTATTGGTGCCCATGACACAATATACCAAAAATTTAACACATATTCAGCACAAGCAGTTGACCCACAAATCAAGCAAATATTTACAAAAGCTGCACAAGATAGTTTAAATACTAAACAAAAATTAATGACATTTTTAAATAATTAGGAGGTAAATCATGGACGAAAAAACAATGGTAAATGATATTTTAGCAGGAGTTAAATCTAGTTTGACAGCATATCAAACAGCAATTTCAGAAACTGAAAATATGAATTTAAGACAAACATTTCAAGACATTAGAAATTGTGATGAAAATTTTCAATATGAACTTTTCAAAGTTGCCAAAAGTAAAGGATATTACAAACCTGCACAAAAAGTTAGCGTTACAGAAATTGATAATGTAAAAAGTGAATTACAATAAAAATTCAAATTAAAAACAATCAAAATTAAATTATGCGGATATTAGTTAAAAATTATGATACTTTAATTAATATCCGTATTATTTATGAATTTAAAAGAAAAATGGAGAAAAATAGAATATATAAGAGAAAATTCTATAATAATTAGAATTAAAAATCTTGCTAATTTTGTAAAAAAAGTGTAAAATATGAAAGTAAAAAATAATACAAATAGATAAAAATTGAGGGGAAATTTATGTTTAAAAAGGTTGTAGTACATGTTAGAAGTTCCTTAAAATTAATTAGTATAATCGTTATTGCATTACTATTAGTAGTATGTTTTTTAGCTATATTCTATAAAATAAGCTACTCCGTAAGTATTAACGGAACTGTAATTGGACATACAGATAATAAAAGCAAATTGCAAAAACAAATAAATAATTATATAGATAATGGTGAAGAAGCAAATACTGCATATGTACAAATAGATAGTTTACCAGAATACAAAATGTGCTTACTTAAAAGAAATATAAAAGCAAATGATGATGAAATATTTGAAACAATAAAAGGCGAAGGAACAACATATTATAGATATTATACAATTTT
>CACWHO010000086.1:5250-6130 GCA_902760765.1 uncultured Eubacteriales bacterium
ACAATTGCAGAAAAATATGATTCAGAATTACAAGGACTTTCAACATTAGATGATGCTGTTTCTAAATTATATGTTGAACAAAAAAATGTTGCAGTTGCTTCTAATAAAAAGAAAACTTCTACAGGAACTGTAAATACAAATATGACAATATCTGGAGGCACACCAGTTTTAAATGTTGCATTAATTAAACCAGTTTCTGGAATAAAAACATCAAGATTCGGTGAAAGAAGTAGAATTAGGAGCTCAGCACATACTGGACTTGATATTGCTACATCAAAAGGAACGCCAGTAGTTGCTGCAGCATCAGGGACAGTTACATTTGCTGGATGGAAAGGTTCATATGGCTGGCTAATTGTAATAACACATAGTAATGGTGTTCAAACATATTATGGACATTGTAGTGCATTATATGTTACAGCAGGAACAAAGGTAGTGCAAGGACAAAGAATTTCGGCTGTTGGCTCAACTGGAAATTCTACTGGACCACACTTACATTTTGAAATTAGAGTAAATGGTGTTGCATACAATCCAGAAAAATATTTATATTAAAATATAAAAGAAAAAGACTATAATAATTTTAAAAATTATAGTCTTTTTTGTGGATATATACCTATTTTGACAGAGACATATTTATAAAGAAATTTACTATTTATAAGAAAACTTCTTTTGATATTAACTTCCCATACTCATTTAGCTTTAATTTTAATAATGAACTATTTTGTACTTTATTAGAAAATTCTAATAAAGTATTATTAAAAGAAATATAATCTTTATTTCTTGTACTAAATTTATTAATCAACAAAAAATATGTATTATTGTAGTTATATAAACTTGAATTTTTATTAATAGTATTTATAATTGGTCTATTATTTACAGAACT
>CACWHO010000087.1 GCA_902760765.1 uncultured Eubacteriales bacterium
AAGAACAAATCAGGTATTAAAAGATATAACATCAGGAGCACAAGGAGAAGAAACTGCTACATCTAGATTTACTGGCAATATAAAAGAAAGATATTATAAACAACAGGCAAAAAGCTACAGAAAAAAATCTCTTGATACAGCAAACTATACACAAGCAGAAAGAGATGAATTTAAAAGAAAAAGCGAAGAAGCAAAGCAATTTATAAAAGATAAATATGCAAGAGAAGATTTTGTAAAAAGGGATAATAATAATTGACTCTGAAAAAATAACGGAATATTATTCTACAAAATTGCATTGTGAAAATGAAAATATTTTTTTAGGAGGTGAGCCAAATAGACGAAGATAACAATCTAAACGAAGATAATCAAGATATAAAATATAAAAATAACATTAATGCAACAAAAAATAAAGCTGAAAGTAAAGTAAAAGATGTTAATAAAAAAATATTAAACAATGCAAAAGTAAAAGCATTTATTGTGGCTCACTTACCATTAATTATTGGAATAATAGTAGTTATTATTGCAATAATATTTATAATGGGACTTGTAATGTTTTACACATTAATGCCAGGATTAATTTTAGGGAAGCTAGATGAACTTGCGGGAAATATTTGGGCAAATTTTTATGGATTTTTTACAGGAGATTATACAACTGCCACAATTTCGAAACAAGATGTAATAAATCTTGCACAGTATATGGAAAATATGGGATATGACATCCAAACATATGGACTTGGCGAAGTAACATATAAAGAAGATGAAAAAACATTAAACAACAGAAATGGAAAAAGTAGAGAAATTGAAAAAATAGGAAAAACTGTTGATGGAAAGAATTATCTGCAAGCATATATTGCAGCAGAAGAAAATACATATGTATTAGCGAAATTTAATGTATTTGGAGCAGTAAAAGGAGCAATATCAAATCTCTTTGGCAATAATTCAGATAGAGAAGAAATAGAAAATATGGATGCAGATGAGGAATACGACGATGAAGATGATGAAGAAAATGAAGATGAAAAATCAATAAAAGAATTATCAAAAGAAAATTCTACTGGAATGATAAACGTACAGGGACATAATGATAATTTTCTAAAGACAGCAAATTCTTCTTATGTAAAAATAGACAGACAGAACAAGAAAATGAGTGTATTTACAGATACTCATGGAAAAGGAGAAGTGTTTAGCTATGATTTGGATAATTGGCTCTCAAGATATGGAAGACCAAAGGAACTGCTGTTAGCAATACATTTATCTACAATGATGCCGGATTTAGCTTATAAAATAGCAACAGCTCAAAGCTTTAATACAAAGGTAAATTTAGGAATACAAGATATTAAAGTGACATATACTGTACAAGCAACAAAAGGAGATAAGACAATAACTCCAGATCAAATAATAAATTTATTTTTGGAAGATTGTTTTTATAGATCAAAATTCTCGAATAAAACAGACTCAGAATATAAAAATAACATTAAACAGATAGAAAAAGATGAAGAATTAAGAGACAAGGTATTTAAGCAAATAGGAAAACAGATAGAATCTAGAATAGGACAAAGTGGTGATTGGTCAACCGGAAATGCACAAATTTCAATTTCTACAGCAGAAGACAAAGCAAAAGGAGAAAGCTCTATTGCAACTTTTTGGAAGGGATTGTTTGATATAGATTCCAGCTTAATTCTAAACAATTCTGATGAAGAGACATCTAATAAAGATTGGACAAAAAAAGAAATTGTTGCATTAGCTGAACTCGTATATAAAGGTAATTTAGGAGAAGAAATTACTGAAGATTCGGGAACAGACGGAGATGTGGAATCAGGAATTGATAATGTAAAGTGGCCATTTATCAGAAGTGTAAAAAGACATTGGTATTACAAAGATATAGATTTTACAAAAAATACATACAGATTTGCTACAAAGGCAACAAAAACAATAGACTATGAATCAGAAGACGAAGATAATATATTGAAAACAAACAATATATCTGTGAAACTTAATGCAACATTCCAATCAGATGCAGGAATAATTTATCAAGTATGTGAACCAGAAGCTACAGGGCCAAATGCCAGTATAATAAAAGTATTTAGAGGTAGATACTATAGATATGATGGTTCAGCACTTACAGCAAAAAAAATAGCAAATACAAAAGCTATAGCAAAAGACAAAGTGACTTATAAATATAATGGAGAAGAATATCAAGTAGATAATACTCAAGATATGAAAGTAGAAAAACAAAAAGTTAATTTTAAGAAAAATAAAACCAACACATTAGTTGCTTTTAGTATTTTAGAAAATGTTCATACAGAAGCAGCAGACTATATTTATAGAAATCTTAAGGAATTAGTTGTAAAATTAGGATATTTTAAGGAAAGTGAATTAGCAGAAGAACTAAAAAACATCCTGTTATGGCCAATACAAACAGATAACCAATATTCTACATGGGATGTATCAAAAGATGAAAACAATTGGGGAAGTACAATAAAATGTAAGAACAATGAAAATACAGTAGTAGCACCATCAGATGCAATAGTAGAAAAGATAGAAGACAACTCTATAACACTTAAATTTACAACGATAAATAAGGATACTGTAAAATTATATGACTATATTTATAATAGAATAGGAGATAATAAATCATATAGTGATAAATCGAACGACGTTAAATCAGATAAAAACAAATCAAATAAAGAACAATCAGACGATGAAGACATATACACTTTTACCAAGATAAATGATAATATATTAACAGGTATGAAAATTACAATTAAAAACATTGATATTGATAGTTCAATAAAAGTTAATCAAGCCATAAGCAGAGGACAAGAATTAGGAACTGCTAAACAAGGTACAGATGGTAGTTATGAAATAACAATAACAATGCAGAATGTTGACAAATCAGTAGTAGATGATTTATCAGATTATTTTATGCAAGCACACAATACAAAATACGAAGAAATAATGAAATACCAAATGGAAAA
>CACWHO010000088.1:0-1687 GCA_902760765.1 uncultured Eubacteriales bacterium
AAAATCGAATTCCAACGTGATTTAACTAAAGGGGAATTAGAACTAATTGATGGGAATCCTGAAATGGAATTTGATTTAAACGAAACTGAAAATCAAGATGAATATAAAATTATTCCTAAATTTAATGTATTTGTACCAATGGTTTTAAGAGGTAGAAATTATAAATATGTATTAATTGAAAATAAATTATATAGATGTACCACTCAATTTGAAGAATCAAATTTAAAATTGTTTGGCGTATTTAGAGATAATTATTTAGATAATATTTTATTAAGTAAAAATGAATTAAAAGATTTTTATTCAATATTTTTGCCTGAAGTACATAATGCAATAACAATTGATAAAAACATTGAAGAAAAAATAAAAGAATATAAGCCTGAAAAATTAGAAGTCAGAGTATTTTTAGATATAGATTCAAATGGATATATTGTTGCTGACGTAAGACTTCGTTATGGAGAAAATGAATTTAACCCATTAGATACAAACGAAGAAAAAGAATTTAAGTCTGTAAGAAATGTCATAGAGGAAACAAAAGCTTTAAATGCGTTTAGAAAAACGGGTTTTATGTTTGATACCAAAAATTTAAGATTTATATTACCAGATGAAGAAAAAATCTATGAATTTTTAACAAATGATATTGAATATTATATGAAAAAATTTGAAGTCATGGCAACAGATGAATTTAGAAAAAGAGAAATTATAAAGCCAAAAATTGGAACACTTGGAGTTAGAACAGAAAATATTATAGACTAAAAAATGGGGACTTTCTTGATTTAACAGATAATAAAGAATTAGATTTCTTAGATAAACTAATATCTGGGACAGATGTTAGTTATAATGAGTTAAAAACAGGAAGCATAAGAGTTCCAATTAATAGGAGCTTATATTTAAATCAATTATTAAAAGCATTGAGCCAAACAGAAATTAGTAGAAACAATGAATTTAAACAAATTGTAAATAGTATAGACAATGACTTTTTAGATGGTGACGAGAAAGTACCAACAGAAGTAAAAAGAATTTTAAGACCTTATCAAAGAATAGGCTTTGAATGGTTAAAAACACTTGATGATTTTAAATTAGGTGGAATACTTGCAGATGATATGGGACTTGGAAAAACTTTGCAAATGATTACAGTATTTTTGGATTATAAAAACAATAATAAAAATCATAAAGCAAGTATTGTTATATCTCCAAGTTCACTAGTATTAAACTGGAAAAGTGAAATAGAAAAATTTGCACCAGACTTAAAAATTTTGGTAATAAGTGGTACATCTTCACAAAGGAATCAATTAATAGACAAAATTGAAAATTATGATGTTGCCATAACTTCATATGATTTATTAAAAAGAGATATGGAAAAATATGAAGAGAAAAATTATAATTTTAAATATATTGTTGCAGATGAAGCTCAATATTTAAAAAATAACAACACACAAAATGCCAAAACAATCAAAAAACTAAAATCTGAAACAAAATTTGCCTTAACAGGAACACCTATTGAAAATTCACTTGCAGAATTATGGTCAATATTTGATTTTGTAATGCCAGGATATTTGTTCAGTTATAAAAAATTTAAAACAAATTATGAGATGCCAATTGTAAGAGATAATGATAAAAGAGAAATGGAAAAACTAAAATTACTAATAGAGCCATTTGTACTAAGAAGAACGAAAAAGCAAGTTTTAAC
>CACWHO010000088.1:1743-4893 GCA_902760765.1 uncultured Eubacteriales bacterium
ATTCAAATTTTGGCTGCACTTACAAGATTAAGACAAATCTGTTGCCACCCAGGATTATTTATAGAAAATTATAATGGCACAAGTAGTAAACTAGAACAATGTATGGAAATAATAGAAGAAGGAATTAATGCAGGACATAAAATTTTATTATTTTCTACATATACATCAATTTTCCCATTTATAGAGGAAAAATTAAATGAAAAAAATATAAAATATTTTAAATTAACAGGAGCAACAAAAGTTGATGAAAGATTAAAACTTGTTGATGAATTTAACGAAAATTCAGATGTTAAAGTGTTTTTAATTTCACTTAAAGCAGGTGGAACTGGACTTAACTTAATTGGTGCAGATATGGTTATACATTATGACCCTTGGTGGAACTTATCAGCAGAAAACCAAGCAACAGATAGAGCTTATAGAATTGGACAAAAAAACAATGTTCAAGTTTATAAATTAATAACTAAAGATTCAATAGAAGAAAAAATATATGACTTACAAAACAAAAAAGGAAAGTTAACTGAAAACATGCTAGATACAAAGACAACGTTTATTAGCAAATTATCAAAAGAAGAGATTATGAATTTATTTAATTAAAATATAAAATAAATAGAAAATATTATAGAAAAAGGTATCCTTTAAAATTTTATAGAGTTAGTGAGGATCGTTCAAAAATTCTCAAAAGTTTGAAAAAATTTTGTAAGAATTTTTAGAATGAGGAACTCTATAAAATTTTAAAGAATAGTTTTTTCTTATTTGTCTATATAGAATATATAAGGAGTAAATGAAATGAAAGATTATATAACAGTAATAGGCGGTGGACTTGCAGGATGTGAAGCTGCTTACCAAATTTCAAAGGCAGGAATAAAAGTAAAATTATATGAAATGAAACCAATTAAATTTTCAGAAGCACATAGTAATGAAAACTTGGCTGAAATTGTATGTAGTAATTCATTCAAATCAAATTTACTTACAAATGCATGTGGATTATTGAAAGAAGAATTGAGAAGACTTGATTCTCTTTTAATAAAAGTTGCTGACAAAACCAGTGTCCCAGCTGGGCAGGCTTTAGCTGTTGATAGAGAATTATTTTCAAAAAAGGTTACTGAAGAAATTGAAAATAATCCATTAATAGAAGTTATTCACAAAGAAGTAGAAAATGTGGAAACAGATGATGGAATTGTAATAATTGCAACAGGACCATTAACATCAGAAAAATTTGCAAAACAAATTGCAAAAATAACTGGCCAAGACAAATTGTATTTTTATGATGCTGCAGCACCAATTGTTTTTAAAGACAGCATAAATTTTGATATTGCATTTTATGGAAATAGATATGAACAAGAAAAGAAAAAAGATGAAACAATAGAAGAGTGGAAAAAAAGACTTGAAAGCCAAGAAAAAAGTTATATAAACCTTCCAATGAATCAAGAAGAATATGAAAATTTCTGGAAAGAGCTTGTAGAAGCGGAAGTTGTTACACTACATGATTTTGAAAAAAGAGAAATATTTGAAGGGTGTATGCCAATAGAAATTATGGCAAAAAGGGGAATAGATACATTAAGATTTGGACCACTTAAACCAGTTGGATTTGATGATTTAAGAACAGGAAAAAGACCTTATGCAATTGTTCAATTACGCCAAGATGATGCAAATGGAACAATTTATAATATTGTTGGATTCCAAACAAATCTAAAATTTGGAGAACAAAAAAGAGTATTTAGTATGATACCTGGACTTGAAAATGCTGAATTTGCTAAATATGGTGTTATGCACAGAAATACATATATAAATTCAACCAACTTATTGTATGATACATATAATTTGAAACAAAATAAAAATATCTATTTTGCAGGGCAGATTACTGGAGTAGAAGGATATGTAGAATCAATATCATCTGGAATGGTTGCAAGTTTAAATGCAATAAATCAATTTAAAGGTACTAATGCAAAAATAGAGTTCCCTAATACAACAATAATTGGAGCACTAGCTAAATATATATCAACAGAAAACGAAAAGTTTCAACCAATGAATGCTAATTTTGGAATTTTACCAGAATTAGAAGGTAAAAAAATAAGAGATAAAAAAGAAAGGTACATGGAATTTTCAAAAAGAAGCTTGAAATACTTTAAATAAATATATAAAAAAATATTGCATAATTATGTTAAAATTATACAAAATTACGCGAAAAAGCTTGTAAATATTAACTTGGTATGTTATAATTAAATGTAGATTAGTGTGCATTTCATAAATTTGATTAGAAAAGGAGAAAAAATTATGAAAAAAAGATGGGAAAATTTATATAAGGAATTTTCAAGTAATGAAAAGAAAGCTAAAATGAGTGCTTTAAAAGTAAAAAGAGATATGGAACCTTTAACTGTTGAAGAATATAAAGAACTAGAAAGATATGAAAGAATAGAAGGTAAAATAGAACAAGTTAAAAATATTATTGACCTTAGAGGAGATTTAGAAAGTCAATTAACTAATATTAAAGAAATAAAGAAAGACATAGAAAATGCTCAAATTAATAAAAAGAAAGCATTAGAAAATAGAGAAAAACTTGAAACAGAATTAGCAAAAATAAAGACTGCTGAAAAAGAAATAAATGAGCAACTTCAAAACCCTGACACTGCAGATGCTAAAAAAGATTTATTAAGAAATAATTTAAGTGTTCTTAAAGATAGGATGGATAAGAATACATTTGAATATTCTAAAAATGAAAAAGAACTTGCTTCAGCAGAAGAATTTTTAAAAACAAGTGATTACAAAAAATGTTGCATAAATTATAATAAAATACAAGCTAAAATTTCAAAATGCGATTTAGCAGCTCAATATTTATTACAAGGAAAGAGCTGGGAAGAAATTGAACAAGGATTTGACAGAATTGATGTTCAAACTTTGGAAAAGAATAAGAAATATATTGTTAAAAAAGAAGACAAAACAGAAAATAAAGAAGAAGATATAGAACCAGCTACTATAGTAAAAGAAGACTCTGAAAAAGAAGAAGATGAAGAAGAAAATAAAGAAGATAAACAAATGGTAAAAGCTGGATTCTGGTCAAAACATCCAAGACTTAAAAAAATTGCAGATGGATTCTTATATGTAGGAAAAACTATTGTAAATGCAGGTAAATCACTTATAAATGAACTTAAT
>CACWHO010000089.1 GCA_902760765.1 uncultured Eubacteriales bacterium
TGTGAAAATATCCCAATATTGAAAGGAATTTCAACAGCACCAGAAAATATTGTTGCAGGTAGTAGACTAGATGAAAAAGACTTATTAAAACTGGAAACTGTTATAGAAATTATGAGTATTTCAAAGAATTATGAAATAGATTCTAAAATTACTTCAATTGATATAACAGATGAAAATAATTTTATTTTATATATAGAAGAAGAGAAAAAAGAAATATATTTAGGAGACAAAACAAATTTAAGTAGTAAAATTTTATATATTCCAACAATATTATCAGAAAACAAAGGAAAAGAAGGAACAATATATTTAAATGGAAATGTAAATGATGGATTTCAGCCTAGATTTAGAGAAAAGGTATAAAATCAGTTAATTTAGTAAAATTTGATAGTGTTAATTAATATTTATGCAAAATTTTTAAAAATAAATTTTAATTAATGTTATCTAAAATGGAAGGATGATTATCAAATGAAAATGAGCAAAAAGTTTATTATAATATTATTCATAATGGCTTTTATACTTGCATTTGCAATTAGTGCTCAAATTAATACTGTAAGAAATTATAATACTGTAGTTACTGGAAATTATGAAGAAAATAATTTAAGAGCACAAGTTTTAAAATATAAAGAAAAATATGATGCAATAATAAAAGAAACAGAAAGTGTTGATAATGAGCTAAAGAAAGAAATAGAAAAGGCAACAAATAATAATTCAGAATTGGAACAAGAAAATAATGAAATTACAGATGGAAACAAAATGATAGGACTTTCAGAAGTAACAGGAACAGGTGTAAAAATTACAATTGCAGATAGTACTCTAGAAGCAAGTAAATCATTAAATCCAAGTAATTTATTAGTACATGATATTGATATTTTAAGTGTTGTAAATGAATTAAAAAATGCGGGAGCAGAAGCAATTTCTATAAATGGACAAAGAGTAGTGTTAACAACATTTATTATGTGTGGTGGAAATATTATAAATATAAATGGAGAAAAAATTGGTTCACCTTTTGTAATAAATGCAATAGGCTCACCAGAAGCACTTGCAAATTTAAATAGACCTGGTGGAACACTAGAAACATTAAAAGAGAGAAAATTAAGAGTATCATTGGAAAAATCAAATAATATAACAATACCAAAATATTCAGGAGTATTAAACTTTAAATATTTAACAAACAAAGATTAAATTAATAGTTAAATATTGAAATTAAAATGTATTCAAAAATAGAAAATGAAATTATTATCTAAAAATTAAGTGCAATATGAAAAAAGTTAAGAAGGGTAAAATCCCAGTTGTAATAACACTTGCTATTTCATGTTTTGCACTTGTAACTATTATGTTTATGCAATTTAATGTTGTTGAACAAACAGACATAACATCAATAGAAACAATGAGAGAAGATGAATTAAAATCAGAACTTGCAGACTGGAAAAAAAGATATAATGAAGCAAACCAGCAATATGAAGAAAAAGTAGCAAAATTAAATGAATATAAAGAAAAAGAACAATCATCAGCAGATTCAGCAAAATTAGTACAAAAAGAATTAGAACAAACTAATATTTATCTTGGAAAAACAGATGTTACAGGACAAGGAATTACAATAAAAATTCAAGATACAGCAGATGCAACAATTAATGCACAAGATATATTAATAATTGTAGATTATTTAAAATCAGCAGGTGCAGAGGCAATATCTGTTAATGGTAATAGAATAATTAATATGTCTGATATTGTAGACATTAATTATGAAACAAGCTCAATTGTATATATAAATCAAGAAAGAGTTACATCTCCATATACAATAAATGCAATTGGTGATTCTACAAAATTAAAGAGTACATTGTTAGGAAATGGTGGATATATTGATATTCTTAAAAATGAAGGATTTGAAAATAATATAACAATTGAAGAGAGTAAAAGCTTGGTAATTCCAAAATATAATAAAGATTTTGGATATAAATATATGAAATAAAGAGGTTGATAAAAATGGTTATTTTAATTTTAGTAATTGCATGTGTATTGGGAGCAATTGTTGGTATGAATGTTCCAATGATTTCATACACATATTCAAGTTATTTAGCAATAGCAATAATTGCAGCACTAGATTCAGTATTTGGAGGAATTAGCTCTGTAATAAACAAGAAATTTGATTTTAAAATATTTATTACAGGATTTTTTGGTAATGCAATTTTAGCAATTTTACTTACATTATTAGGAAAAAAATTGAATGTTGATATATACCTTGCAGCAATAGTAGTATTTGTTGGAAGGATGTTTACAAATTTATCAATTATAAGAAGATATTATGTAGAAAAATGGACCAACAAAATAAAAGAAAAAAACAAAAAAGATTCATCAGAAAATTAAAAATGTTTAAAATTCAACAACTTACGACATTATTACATAGTTATTACATAAATATTACAAAAATATAACATTTTCTATTGACTTTTTTAAAAAAATGTAATATAAATACTTACAAGAAAATAAGTACTAAAAATTGGGGGAATTAACTTGGCAATAGGGGATATCATAGTTGGTGTAGATATTGGAGCAACAAGGGTTTCAGCTGTTGTTGGAGAGGTAAATAACTTCGAACAAATAGAAACAATATGTAGTACATCATATAAATGTAGTGGAATAAAAAAAGCAAAAATTATAAACGAAGAAGAAATCGTTTTAAGTTTAGCAAAGACTATTAAAGATGCTGAAAATGAAACTAATTTAAAAATAAATTCAGCATATACAACAATTCCTGGCAAATATGTCACAATTGTTCAAAATAGTATTACAAAAGAAGTCAAAGATAAATTTTCAGGAATAACTATTAGAGATATTCAAAATGCAATTATCCAAGTAAAAGATATAGAAATACCTGAAAAACAAGTTTTAATAGATATAGTACCTGATAAGATTACTTTAGATAATGGTGAAGTTGTTTCAGATCCTATTGGAGCATTAAGCTCAAGCTTTACAATAAGTGCTCAAGTAATTTTAGCAGATAAAGATTATGTAAGACAATTAACAAGCATATTTAAAAAAGCAGGTTTGGAAATAGATGGAATTGTTCCAAAAACACTTGCTGAAAGAAATTTAGTGCTTGATAAAAATGAGCTACATGACAATTTAGCCATTATAGATGTTGGAACAGAAGACACAGAAATAGGTGTATTTGAAGGTTCAACATATGTTTATACAAATTCTATTGATTTAGGGGGAAAAAACATAACAAAGGATATTGCAATTGTTTTAAACATTTCAATAGAAGAAGCTGATAAACTAAAAAAACAATATGGTTTAGCACTAAAATCATTTATAGATAATGATAATGATATCATTTTGAATACATGCAAAGATAATAACAAAAATAAGATAATTAAAAGTTCGGAATTAATTGAAATAATAGAAGCCAGAGTTGAAGAGATGTTCTTAATTATAAATAAAGAACTAACAAATCAAGGTTTAAAATCTAGAATTAATAATGTGGTCCTAACAGGACAAGGAATTTCAACAATTAGTAAAAGCGATGTTGCAGGTAAAATAAATCTAAATATACCAGTAAAAATGGCAACAGGTAGATTATTAGGAACAACAAGACCTGCATACAGAACAAACTATGCGTTAGTAAGGTATATTGCATCAAGACCATTTACTAAAACAGTATCTAGTAGCATAGACACAAAAACAAATGAAAATGTATGGAAAAATTTATTATATAAAATAAAAGAATTTTTTTATAGCTAAATTTGGTATTAATTTTTAAATAAATAAAGAAAGAAGTTTTAGGAGGAAGAACAAAAATGATGGAATATGATGATAACAATGTAACAATGATGGATGGAACAGCAACAATAAAAGTAATTGGTGTTGGTGGAGCAGGAAATAATGCTGTAAATAGAATGATAGATGCTGGAATAAAAGGTGTTGATTTTATTGCAGTAAATACAGATAGACAAGCTTTACAACAATCAAAAGCAAACACAAAAATTCAAATAGGTGAAAAAATAACAAGAGGATTAGGAGCTGGTGCAAATCCTGATATTGGAGCACAGTCAGCAGAAGAAAGTAAATCAGAAATTGCAGAAGTATTAAGAGGAGCAGATATGGTATTTGTTACAGCCGGAATGGGTGGTGGAACAGGTACAGGAGCTGCACCAATAGTTGCATCAACAGCAAAAGAAATGGGAATATTAACAATAGGTGTTGTTACAAAACCA
>CACWHO010000090.1 GCA_902760765.1 uncultured Eubacteriales bacterium
TCTGCATTTGATAGATATACTCTTGATAAATGAAAGAAAAATCAGTATAATAATTCAAAAAAATAATTAGTTTTAAAGATATATTTTATAACTATTTGTGACTAAAAACAAGAAAGGAAACTTAATTAAAATGATAGATTTTCACACACACATAATACCAAACATAGACGATGGGTCAAGGAGCATCGAAGAAACATGTAACTTAATAAAAGAAGCAAAAGAAGCGGGATTTGACGAAATAGTACTAACATCACACTATATAGAAAAATACTATGAAACAGATGTACCAGAAAGAGACATATGGGTAGAAGTAATTACAGAAAATTTAAAAAATAGAGGAATCAATACAAAGGTATATCTTGGAAACGAAATATATTTAACAGACAACATTATGGACTTATTAATTAATGGAAAAGCATCAACAATAAATAACAGCAGTTATGTATTAGTTGAATTGCCAGAAAATGAATTACCAGACAATATTTATGATGTAATTTATTCACTTCAACAAAATAAGCTTATTCCAATAATTGCACATCCAGAAAGATGCACATATATTCAAAAAAAACCAGACATAGCCCTTGATTTAATAGACATGGGTGTTTTAATGCAGGCAAATTATGGAAGTATTCTTGGATTATATGGCAAAAAAACTGAATTTATTGTTAGAAAGTTTTTTGAAAATAATATGATTCATTTTCTAGGAAGTGATGTTCATAACCAAGATTCAATTTACAAATTAATTCCAGATGCTTTAAATGAAATTGAAAAAATTATTGGTACAGTTAAATTAAATGAACTAACAACAGTAAATCCACAATTGGCTGTTAATAATAAGAAAATTGATGTTATTGAGCCAAATGATTTTGAACTTAGTCTTAAAGAAAAAATAAAAATGTTTTTACCATAAAATTGTCTAGCAAGTAAAATACTTCTGACTTTAAAAAAGCTATAAATTTTACCATAAAATTGTCTAGCAAGTAAAAATACTTCTGACATTAAAATTTAGAAATTACTTTAAGACATTATATTTTTATAAATTTACCATAAAAATTTATAAAAATACTTGATAAAAACTTACATTATTGATAAAATTATTATATAAAAAATTTACTATTTACGGATAAAATTAAAGGGGAATACAATGGAAGAAGAAATGAATTTAAAGGATTTATTCCTATTATTCTGGAATAAAAAGTTACAAATGTTGATTATAATTGTTTTGATGGCTGTTGCAGGTTTTGTTTATACAACAAAATTTGTTACACCAACATATACTGTATCCACTTCATTAATACTTGCAACTTCAAACAATGATTCATCTTCAGGTGAAATAACAACAACAGATGTAACATTAATCTCAAAACTTATTTCAACATATAGTGAACTCGCAAAAAGTAATAAAGTTGTAAGACAAGTTATTTCAGATTTGAATTTAGATATGAAAGAAGAAGAACTTAGAAATGACATAAAAGTTACACAAAAGCAAAATACAGATATGATAAATATTTCTGTAACAAATGAGGACCCTGAACTTGCTGCTAAAATTGCAAATGAGGTTGCTAGAGTTTTTTCCGAACAAGTTGAAGAATATTATAAAATAAACAATATACATTCTGTTGATGAGGCAGAAGCAGATACAGCAGTATCAAATGTAAATCACAAAAAAGATATTTTAATGTTTACAGGTGTTGGTGTTTTACTTGCATTTGCTTATGTATTTTTAGCTAATATGCTAGATACAACAGTTAAATCTACAGAAGATATTGAAAAAATTTTTGATGTACCAGTACTTGTTACAATTCCACTTCACAACTTTAAATTAGATAAAAAGGAAGGAAAAAACAAATGAAAACAAATAGAGAGTTAATTACACATGTTGACCCTAAAGCACCTGTGTCAGAAGCATTTAGAACATTAAGAACAAATATACAATTTATGAGCACAACAAGGAAATTAAAAACAATTTTAGTAACTTCAACTTCTCCAAGAGAAGGTAAAAGCTGGACAGCGTCAAATTTAGCTGTTACATTTGCACAAGCTGGAAATAGTGTAATTTTGATAGATGCTGATATGAGAAAGGGAAGATTACATCAAATTTTTGGTGTTCCACCAGTTCCAGGTCTTTCAAATTATTTATATGGTGTTGCACTAGAGGGAAAGCAAAAAAGATTTCTAAGCCAATTTACACAAAAGACCGAAATAGAAAATTTGGTTTTAATGCCAGCTGGAAATGTCCCACCAAACCCTTCTGAATTATTGGTATCTGACCAAATGAAAAATTTATTAAAAGATGTAAGAGAAAAATATGATATTGTAATTATTGATGGAACTCCATGTGAATTAGTTACAGACTCAATAATTTTATCAACAATTGTTGATGCTACAATTATTGTGGCTTCATATAAAGAAACAAAAAAGGAAAATTTAAATAGAATAATAAAGAATATTAAAAACGTAAAAGGACACTTATTAGGTGTAGTTTTAAATAAGGTTCCTGTTTCAAAGAAAAAATATAGTGAAAGATATTATTATGATTCAGGAAGTTTTTATGGCAAAAAAGAGGATTCACCTGCTACTGATGATGAGATTTTGTTGTCTGAGATAGACGACTTTGTTGAAAAAAGCAAAAAAGATTTGTAGTTAGAGGGTAAAATTATGATTGATTTCCATTCACATATAATTCCTGACATAGATGATGGTTCAAGGAATATGGCAGAGACAATTCAACTCTTAAAAGAAGCAAAAAATGTAGGATTTGATGGTGTAGTCTTAACATCACACTATATTGAAGACTATTATGAAAAAACAGAAAAAGAAAGACAAAAACTTATTAATGAAATAAGAGATAATTTAGAAAAAAATAGCATAGATATAAATATATATATTGGAAATGAAAATTATATATCAAATAATTTAACGAAGCTATT
>CACWHO010000091.1 GCA_902760765.1 uncultured Eubacteriales bacterium
AACAGTAGGACTTGAAAAACGTTCAAGAGTTTATTCTGAAAAAGATAAAAAATTAACAGCATATCACGAAGCAGGACATGCTGTAGTAAGCCAATATTTACCAACACAAAAAAATGTAAAAGAAATATCAATAATTCCAAGAGGCGTTGCAGGTGGATATACAATGTATAAATCTGATGAAGATAAATACTATATTTCTAAAACTGAAATGAAAGAAAAACTTGTTGCATTACTTGGTGGAAGAGCAGGAGAAAAAATTGCAATGGATGATATATCAACAGGTGCAAGCAATGATATAGAAGTTGCAACACAAATTGCAAGAGATATGGTTACGAAATATGGAATGAGTGAAAAACTAGGGCCAGTTGATTTCCAAGGAAAAGAACAACAAGATATGTTAGCATTTGGAGAAGACATTGGAGATAAAATAGGCGAAGAAGTTAAAAAATTAATAGATGAAGCATATAAAGAAGCTCAAAACCTATTAAATAAACATAGAGATAAGTTAGACATTATTGCAGAAACACTAATAAAACAAGAAAAGATTAGTGAAGAGGAATTTAAAAAAATTTTTGAATAAAAATTTATCTTTGACCCAGAAACACATAAACAATAATATATTTCGAAGAAGATAACTGGGAGAATTTTCTCAGTTATTTTTAACTTTAATAAGGAGAAAATTTATGGAAGAAATAGAATATTTAGAAAAAGTTGCTAAAGAAATAAGAAGAGGTATTATAGAAGAAGTATATAATGCACAATCTGGACATCCTGGAGGTTCATTATCAATAGCAGATTTATTAGCAGTTTTATATTTTAAAGAAATGAATATTAATCCACAAAATCCAAATGATGAGAACAGAGACAGGTTAGTCTTATCAAAAGGACATTGTGCACCAGCACTATATTCAGCACTTGCAAATAGAGGATATTTTGATAAGGAAGAACTTAAAACATTAAGAAAAATAAATAGTAAACTGCAAGGACATCCAGATATGAGAAAAATTCCAGGAGTTGATATGACAACAGGTTCATTAGGACAAGGACTTTCAGCAGCAAATGGAATGGCAATTGCAGGTAAAATGGACAAAAAGGACTATAGAGTTTATTGTATTTTAGGAGATGGAGAACTAGAAGAAGGACAAGTATGGGAAGCAGCAATGGCATCTGTAAAATACAAATTAGACAATTTATGTGTAATAGTTGATAACAATAATTTACAAATTGATGGAACAATTGATGAAGTTATGAGTTCAAAACCAATAGATAAAAAATTTGAAAGCTTTGGATTTCAAATTATCAAAATAAATGGACATGACATAGATGAAATAATAAAAGCATTTGAAGTTGCAAGAAACATAAAAGAAAAACCAACTTGTATAATAGCAGGAACATTAAAAGGAAAAGGTGTTTCCTTTATGGAAAATAAAGCAGAATGGCATGGAAAAGCACCAAGCGAAGAAGAATACAAAATTGCAATGGAAGAATTAAAATAATTAAAAATTTTAGTATATCGAAATACTAAAATTGCTTCATAAATAAATATAAAATAAAAAAGATAAATAAAATTTACTTTTAACCTAATATGTGCTATAATATAAGTGTTGTTACTTATTAACAATTGGTTTTACCTCAAATGAGGTAGAAAGGGAAAAAATGGATGGAATGATTAATGAACGAGATGTTACTGCAGCTGAAGTGTTTCTTTTTATGGTTGAAAACCACAAAGGACTGCAGGAAGCATATGACCAAATGGCAATTCCTTTTGATCTCAGAATGCCACATGAAGAGTTCAAAAAAAGAATTGGTGAACTGGTTGGTCAGCTTGCAAAAATTTAATTTTTTTCAAACGTTTTGGACTGGAGATACTTTCTCCAGTCGTTTTTATTATAAGAAATTTAAACTTTATGATACTTTCATAAATATTTAATATAAAGTAAAAATTACAAATATTTTTTTAATGTTTCAACACTATCTTCTTGCATAACAACAAAATCATTTAAAATACTTCTAACATTTGGTTCAATTTTATCATTGTGATTAAGCAATCTTCTGCCTTCTATTATTCCCATATTTGTACCTTCCATTAATAGCTCTGATAATTTAGAAGTTGTAGAATCATTTATTGTTTTCATTTGAATACCAGACCATGTCATAGCTTTATCCATAGCATTAGTCTCATGTGGTTCTTTGTTACTATATTGAGAATACAAATCATTTACACGTTCTGAAATTTTTTCATATTTTTGATATTCAGTGTTAAGTACATTTTTAAAGTCATTATCCTCAGCTTTATCAGATACAAAATGGATTGCATTCATCCCCATAGTTGCACCTTTTTTTATTATTGTTTCCAAATTTTTTCAAAATATAAGGAAAATATTTTATTATTCGACCAAAGCGTACAATATAAATAAAGAACCACAAATGTTGAATTTAATAGGGTTTGAAATACTACACAAAAAAAGTTGACTTTTAGTCAAAAAAGTGTTGACAAAAATCAAAAAAAGTATTAAAGTAATGGTTAGTTAATAAAAAAAATTGAAAGGTGGTATTATAAATGGCAAATAACGGAACATCATTAACACACAAAATGGAAAGAAAAGCTGTTGAAATTTTAGTAGACAAAATACTAAAAGAAATGGACAAAGACAGAAATAAAGAAGTATTAAAACTAGTAGATATGGCAGAAAAATTCTATGGAAAAGATTATAAAAAGGAAGATTATGATAGATATCGTGCAATGGTAGCAGACCCAAATGGAAGATGGATGAAATTTTTAAATAGTTTCTTTGATGATTGTGACCCACATGTTGTTAAAATGACAATATTAAACTTACTATATGAATCATTCTTTAGAGGAACAAAAACAATCAGAAAAAATCGTGAAAAATATGATTGTAACATTCCTTGGCTTATATTATTCGACCCAACAGATGCATGTAATATGCATTGTGTAGGATGCTGGGCAGGAGAATATGGACATAAACATAATTTAAGCTATGAAGATATGGATAGAATTGTAACAGAAGGAAAAGCACTTGGAATTCATCTATACATGTTAACAGGTGGTGAACCACTAGTTCGTAAAAATGATATATTAAAATTAGCAGAAAAACATTATGATGTTGAATTTTCAATTTACACAAACTCTACATTAATAGATGAAGAATTCTGCCAAAAAGTTCAAAAATTAGGAAATATAGCTTTCCAATTATCAATTGAAGGAACAGAAGAGACAAATGATGGAAGACGTGGAGAAGGACATTACCAAGCAGTTATGAAAGCTATGGATTTATTAAAGAAATATGGAATATTATATGGTACTTCAATTTGCTACACAAGAGCAAATATTGATGCTGTAACAAATGACCAATTTATTCATATGTTAGCAGATAAAGGTGCAAAATATGGATTCTTCTTCCATTATATGCCAGTTGGAAATGGAGCTGTTAAAGAACTATTACCAACACCAGAACAAAGAAAATATATGATTAAGAGAATTAGAGAATTACGTAGCCCTGAATATGATGTAAACTTCTTCCCAATGGACTTCCAAAATGATGGAGAATATGTTGGTGGATGTATAGCAGGAGGAAGAAACTACTTCCATATCAATTCAGCAGGTGATGCAGAACCATGCGTATTTATACACTATTCTAATGCAAATATACATGATAGCTCAATTCTAGAAATATTAAAGAGCCCATTATTTATGGCATATCATAAAGGACAACCATTTAATGAAAATCATTTACGTCCATGCCCAATGCTTGAAAACCCAGAAATGTTACGTAAAATGGTTAAAGAAACAGGAGCACATAGTACAGACCTAGAATCTCCAGAAGAAGTTGACCACTTATGTGAAAAATGTGATGATTACGCAAAAACTTGGGCACCAGAAGCTCAAAAGATATGGGACAGCCCAGAACATAAAGCAAAACAACATGATTATAAAGGAAGATATCAAAACTATTCTAAAGAATACAAAGCAAAAAAAGAAGCATAGTAAAAAAATCACAAGGTTTTTATATAATCTTGTGATTTTTATTTTAGATAAAAAAGTTGGAAATATATAATTTTTAAAATTTTAAACCGGTAAGTGGGGACCGTTCAAAAATTCTCAAAAGTTTGAAAAACTTTTGTAAGAATTTTTAGAATGGGGAACCTTTAAAATTTTAAAAATTATATATTTCCAACTTTTTAAACTAAATAAATTACTGCATAGGATTATATAATAATGTAATTTTCTTTCCATCAACCTTTATAAAATTTTCATCTTTCATAGACCTAATTTCTCTAAACATTGCAGACCTATTAACAGCAAAATAGTCAGCTAAATCTTTAAAAGAAGAGGGAAGATAGATAATTCTTGAATGATTTTTTTCATATTCAATAGCAAAATATTCAAGCAATTTATCTCTTATGCTTTTTTTAGTCAAAATCCTAATTCTATCATTTTTATCCTTCAATTTTTCATTTACAATTGAAAATAAATTATTTACAAAAACATTATAGTATGAATAGGAAATATTTTTTTCATCGAATTTATTATAATCAATAACAACAACTTTTGAATCCTCTTTTGCCAAAATTTGATATTCATTATTATTAATTGATGAAATATAAGTACCAAAAACACTATTTGGTATTAATTCTTCGATTAAATGTTCTTCACCTTCATAATCAATGCTTATAATATTTGCAGAACCTTCAAGTAAAATACAAATAATATCTTCAGCTTTTGCTTTTGGTAAAATTTCTTGATTTTTTTTATATGAATAAATATGAACTTGTAATAAATTAAAAAGTCTATTTTTTTGAATTTCTGAAATATTTTCAAATGGATTAATCATTGAAACCTCCTTTAAAATCAACAAAAATCATGGTAATATTATACTAATAATTCTGTAATTAAAATGTAATAAAACGTTATAACGGCACCAGTTCTGGACTTGCCAAATTCATTATAACATATTTTCAAAAAAGTTGCAATTGCACCTTTTAAATTTTTGAAATTTGTTTTTATACTATACGTGACGAAGGGAAAATAAAATTATTTACATTGATGTAACTGCGAGCTCAGAAAATACAACAAAAATACATTAAATTATAATAAATATTTCCCAAATACATACGAAAGGATGGAAAGAAGGATGAAAATAGTAAAAAGAGATGGACACATTGTAGACTATGATCCACAAAAAATCAAAATTGCAATTGGAAAGGCAAACGACGA
>CACWHO010000092.1:0-1329 GCA_902760765.1 uncultured Eubacteriales bacterium
GGTAATGGTTGTTCTCTTATTTTTGCTGTAAATGCTTTTAATTTTATTTCATTTGCTGGCATCGTTACTTTTATTTTTTGATGTTCATCTGTATATGTTCCTTCCCATTTTATGAACTCATAGCCTTCTTTCAATTCCGCATTTATTTCTATTTTTTCTCCATATCTATATGTGCCTTCACCTTTTACTTTGCTTATTCCTTCATCTTTTTCTAGTTCTACTTTGTATTTGTTTCTTGTATAATTTAAATTTATTATTTGCTCATTTTGGGTAATTTCTATTGGTAATACTTCTGGTAAAGTAAATCCTGTATATGTTAATATTCCTGGTCTTATTTTGTTTTCTGCTACTGCTATTCCTTTTATTACTTTATCTGTTGTATATCCTTTTCCATCTACATTTTGTAAATTATAATTTATTATGTATTTATAAATATTTCTCTTATACCAATAGTTTAATTCTGTTGTTCCATCTCCTTTTATTATTATTGTTTCTGGCTTTGGAGATGTAAAGCCTTCATATTTCTTAACTTCTGGTTGAATTGACATATCTGCTGTCCCTTGCAATTCAGATGTTTCTTGTAATATATAATATTTGGCATTTTTTGATGTTTCCAAATTGTATTTCTTTGTTATTTCTTCACTTTCTGCATTATAAATATTTTGCAAATAATAATTTACTTTGTATTTTGTGTCATTTCTAACTTGCCAATTAGCAATATATTTCCTATTGTTAACTGTTGGTTTTGTTTCATCGCTAATTACTTGTTCATTTGAGTCTATTATCTGTTCTGTCCAACCTATGAAATCATATCCTGTTCTTTTTGGATTGTTTAATATAAATGTTTCTGTTTCAACATTGTATGTTGATGGATTTTCTTTTATTGTTGCTTTTGATGTTGTTGGGGCTGGGTCATTTAAATCATATTCCAAATTGTATGTGTTTATTATAGTTGTGGCTTTTTCTTGTATATTTTGAGCTGGCATATTAAACGTATTTTCTGTTTTCATTTATTTCTGCATTGATATTAACCAATGCACCATAATAATATGTGCCACCTCCAAATGTTTCATTTATTCCATTGTCTTTTTCTAATTCTACTTCATACTTGTTTCTTGTATAATTTAAATTTATTACCTGTTCATTTTTTGTTATTTTTGTTGGTGCTATTTCTGGTGAAGTAAATCCTGTATATGTTACTATTTCTGGTGTTATTTCAGCTCCTGCTACTGCTATCCCTTTTATTACTTTATCTGTTGTATATCCTTTTCCATCTACATTTTGTAGATTATAACTTATTGTATAATTATAAATATTTCTTTTATACCA
>CACWHO010000092.1:1368-6244 GCA_902760765.1 uncultured Eubacteriales bacterium
TTTCTGCATTATAAATATTTTGCAAATAATAATTTACTTTGTATTTTGTGTCATTTCTAACTTGCCAATTAGCAATATATTTCCTATTGTTAATTGAGCCTTTTTCAATTGTAACTGTTGGTTTTGTTTCATTACTTATTACTTGCCCATTTGAATCTATTATTTGCTCTGTCCAACCTATAAAATCATATCCTATTCTTTTTGGGTTGTTTAGTATAAATGTTTCTGTTTCAACATTGTATGTTGATGGATTTTCTTCTATTGTTGCTTTTGAAGTTGTTGGGTCTGGGTCATTTAAATCATATTCCAAATTGTATGTGTTTATTATAGTTGTGGCTTTTTCTTGTATATTTTGAGCTGGCATATTAAACGTATTTTCTGTTTAGCCTTGCCTTATTTCTGCATTAATACTAACTGATGCATCATAATAATATGTGCCACCTCCAAGTGTTGCATTTATTCCACTGTCTTTTTCTAATTCTACTTTGTACTTATTTCTTGTATAATTTAAATTTATTATTTGTTCATTTTTTGTAATTTTTGTTGGTGTTATTTCTGGTGAAGTAAATCCAGTATATGTTACTATTTCTGGTGTTATTTCAGTTCCTTCTATCGTTGCTTCTTTTACTACTTTATTTGCTGTATATCCATTTCCATCTACATTTTGTAAATTGTAATTTATTGTGTAATTGTAAACTTTATCTATATAAATTGATGATGTTTCTGAAATGTTTCCTGCATTATCAACCGCAGCAACATGTAAGTATCTATAATTACGGTTAATATCCATGCTGTTATCATTTAATTCTGTACCATTTGCATATGTTACAACAGTGTTTGCATTATTGTCATATATATATTTATAATTGCGTATTCCAGTTTCTACTTCAACATTTTCTGTGTTTGATGTGTCTATTAATCCTGTTTCTGTTGTATCATTTTTTGAATAACTTTCTACATAATAATAATATTTTGTTGAATTATCTGTTGCAGAAAAATTGAATTTACCACCATCCAATGTGATTGTCGGTTTATTTGGTGCAGCAACATCTTGACCAGAATTGTCCCTTAAAGTTGCTTGTCCAAATAATAATTGGTTAGTGTAAAAAATTAAATTTGCTAATATTTTTTGTTCATCTTCTGTTGCTGCTCCTGAGCTATGTCCTGTTTGTATCATCGCAACATTATTATGAGTTGTTAAATAGAAGTTGTTATTAGGTCCATATGGATCTCCTCCAACAAATTTTAGCCAAATATCTCCTTTTGCATATTGAGTTAAAGTATGAGCTGCTGGGATTGTAAGCACTGTTCCTATTTCACCTATTTCCCATGGATATGTAGTAAATAATCCTTTTTTTACAATTTGGACCTTTGTAACAGCGCTATTAGGCCATGATGTAACAACATCAATATCTGCATATGGTGCAATTTGATTAAAGTTTGGGTGTGCAGAATAATAAATAGTATCATGTCCTAATATGCAACCATATCCATGTTTTATAAATTCCAAAGTTGCAGCTGCTGATGCTCCACTTAGGTCTTTATTATTATTGGAATCCCATGTCCCAAAAAATATTACCTGATATTTGTAGTTACCATCGCTATCTTTTAAGTATGCATTTGGATTGTTATTATAATCTTCAATAGAAACAGAATCGACCTTGATTATTCCTTTTCCATAACCATTTGTTTCCATCCATGTTTTCAACTGGTTTGAGGCATTTGATATTGGGTAGACTTGTAATACTTTTACTTCAGTAACTGTTTTATAATCTAATCCAACAGTTTCATATTGTGTGCCTCCTTCTCTTAATGTATAAACTTTAAACACTTTATCTACATAGTCATATGTACTCCAATCAATTGTAACTGCTCCATGTTCATTTGTGTCTGTAATAAGTGTTATTTTAAAACTTCCAGCATATGTTTTCCTTAATAAGACAAGCATAACTAAAAACCATACTATTATAATTATGGCATTTACAGTTATCCAATTGCTTATACTTATTTTCTTTAACATAAAAAAACAACCCCCACTTGTATTATTCCATATGGGAATTGTTTATGTCAATAATTCTATGCATTTTGATTCATCAATAACAAATTTTGTGTCACCTTGTGAAATGCATTCTGCTGGGCATTCTGCTGCACATGCTCCACATGATATACATTCATCTGAAATTCTATATGCCATTTTTATTCACCTCCTAAACATTAATTATTTTTGTTTTCTTGAATACTTTTTTCATCTTCTTCTTCAAGCTTTTCCAATTTGTCTAATTCTTCTTTATTTTCAATTTCCTCTTCATTATTGTCTTGTTTTGTACTATCTTTAATTATTTGCACATCATTTAAATTGTATTTTTTATATATATAGCCATCATCTTTTTTCATTTTTACTCTTAAAATTTCTTTTAAAATTTCAACATTATCAACTTCGCCTTCTCCATCTTCTGTTTTTACAATTGCTCCAACATTTGGGAGTCTTTTTAGTTTTTCCTCATAAACGTCATTCTCATATTTTAAACAACACATAAGTCTTCCACAATTTCCTGATATTTTTGATGGGTTTAAAGACATATTTTGTTCTTTTGCCATTTTTATAGATACTGCTTCAAAATTATTTAGATATGAGCAACAACATAGTTCTCTACCACAAACTCCATATCCACCAATTCTTCTAACTTCATCTCTTACGCCAATTTGTCTAAGTTCAATTCTTGTTTTGTATATTGATGCTAAATCACGAACAAGCTCCCTAAAGTCAACTCTTTCATCTGATGTGAAATAAAATAAAATTTTACTGTTATCAAATTTGCATTCTACATTTGTTAATGTCATGTTTAATTTATGTTCTTTAATCTTTTTTTGACATTCTTTAAATGCCTCTTTCTCTATTTTTTTGCATTCTTCATATCTTTTTTTATCTTTATTTGTAGCAACTCTTAAAACTCTTTTTAATGGTTTTAAAACTTTTTCATTTTCTATTTCTCTATTTTGAATTGCTATTTTTCCAAATTCTTCACCTTGTTCTGTTTCTAAAATAACATCATCATCTTTTTTGAATCTTAGCCCACCTGGATTAAAATAATATATTCTTCCTGTTTCTTTGAATTTAACTCCTACTATATTTTTCAAATCAAATTTCCTTTCTTTAATTTACTTGTTCCCATAAATTTAATAACATATTATCTATACACATATCAAAGTTAACATTTGACTGCAATCTTTTTTTAGCATCTTCAACAATATTTATGCAATTAGCATATTTATTTGATTTTTTTGCAATATCAATAAAAATAATATTCATGTATTCCAATATATCATTTATTTTATCTTTTGACTTGTAAATAATTTCTGCCATTTTTAATATATCTATGTTATCTGCATTTTCCAAATTTGAAATAATTTCATCTATTTTGCTATAAATTTCTTCATCTTCTTTTATTTGTATTGCTTTTCCAATACTTCCTTGTGCTGCTTTCAATAGATTTTGATTATCAATTTCTATTTGATATTTTTCTCTTATAAATTTTGCTATTTCTTCATCTTTTATTTTTTTAAAGTGCAATATTATACATCTTGATTTTATTGTACTTAAAAATGCTGTTTCATTTGAACCAATTAGAATTATTATTGCATATTCTGGTGGCTCCTCTAATGTTTTTAATAAACAGTTTTGTGCTTCTTGTGTCATTTTGTCTGCATCATCTATTATATATGCTTTTTTATTTGAAATGATTGGTTTTTCTGCTATTTTATCTTGAATTTCTCTTATTTGTTCTATTTTTATACTGTTACCATCTGGTTTAATAATTTTAAAGTCAGGATTGTTATTTGTATCAAATTCTATGCATGATTTACAATTATTGCAATATTTATTGTTTTTATCAAGGCATAATATCATTTTTGCAAATTCACTTGCAATCATTTTTTTACCTATACCATCTGTTCCTATAAATAGATAGCTGTGTGATATTCTCTCTGCTTTAACTGAATTTTGTAATGATTCTTTTATTTTTTCGTTTCCTAATATATTTGCAAACATTTATATCTCCTATTTTACTTTTCCAAATAGATTTAGTGGCCAAATTCTAATCCATACTTTACTTTCTATTTTGTTAAGAGGTATACATCCAAATGCTCTACAGTCTGTACTATGTGTTCTGTTATCGCCCATTGCAAAAACGCAATTTTCTGGCACTACAAAATCATTGAATCCTGGTTCTGTAACATCTGTTACAACTCCTGGTTGCAAGTAATCTTCTTCTAACTTTTCACCATTAATATATACACTTCCATTTACTATATTAACATGTTCTCCTGGTAAAGCAATTACTCTTTTTATATAGCTATCTTTGTGTATTTCTAAAATATAATATGTAAATTTGTTCCATAATCCTTGTGGTTCTTTATCATATTTTGCAACTGGATTAGAATTATCTACTTCACCATAATTATATAATTTTTTGCTTGGTGCTTCAAATGTAATTATATCTCCTCTATTTGGCATTTTTTTGATAGTTCTATTCCATCTATTAAGCCATAATCTTTGGTCTTGTACTAATGTTGGATACATAGATACTTGTTTTACTATTGTTGGTGTTCCTATAAAATATCTAAATAATAGTGCTAAAATTACTGCAATTACTATACAATAAATCCATTCTAATATGTCTTTTATTTTATCGTTCATTACTTTTCTCCTTATCTTAAGTCTTAAATATTATACATTAATATTATTAATTTTTCAACAATTTTATTTTCCTTTTGTTGGAACTTTTATTACAACTTCTGTTCCTTTTCCAACATCACTTTTTATATCTATGCTTCCACCATTTTTGTCCAAAATTTCCTTTGCAATAGAAAGTCCAAG
>CACWHO010000093.1 GCA_902760765.1 uncultured Eubacteriales bacterium
AATAAGGTTTATTCTATGCCAATCCATACCTTTTAATTTGAGCATTGTTGCATAAGATAATAAATCAATACTGCTCTCAAAAAAGTGTACTGAATTTAATTTTTCTTTTGATAATAATCTAAAAGAATATTCCTTTGAACTGCCCTTACTATCTCGCATTATTCTTGTATTATTACTTGCTCGAAGTCCTGCGTATTTTATATTATGATTTTCATCATAACCTAAAAAGACTACATTATTTGTAGCCTTTTCTTGATATATTAAGTTATTTATTATGCAATAATTAAGTATTTCTTCATCAATTCCTCTGTTAGTTAAATATTCAATAACTTTTAAGTTATTTGCTGCTTTTTTAGGAATTTCAATTTGTTTTTCTTCTTTTTTATATGTCTTTTTTTCTACAACTGGTGCTCTATAACTTACTTTATTAAGTACTTTTTTTACTGCATTGGGTAGGGAATAACCATCAACTTTTATTAGATAATCAATAGCACTTTTACCACCAATTCCTTTGGAAAATCTATACCACATTAAGTATCTTTGGTTATTTGCACTAATTCATTAGGCTCATAGTTTTTTAAATATGTGAGTAAATCTATTTTTCTTGCTTCTTCAAGTTCTTGTTTTGTGCAAGATTCTTTCAATTTTACCACCTCATTTCATTGTAATTTTTGATATGTTATCTAACCTCATTTTTAGGATTTTTTTCTTCTGAATACCTAACATTATTATTTGGATTCTTTTCATTTTCTTCCTTTATTATTTCGTTTAAATGTTCTATTGGATATTCAATTACTTCTCTTAAATTACCATCAAAAGAAAGCCATTCATCATAGCCTTGTTCCAATAAATTAGGCTCTTTTATTAGTGTTTCTAAATCTTCTTTTGTATATCCAAGATCATAATTATAAAAATCAATAATTTCTTGTTTTATTGTTAATTCATAAGCGTTTTGCATAATTTCTTCTGGCGTTTTGCCTTTTAAGCTTTCCTTATATTCAAACATTTCTTGTTCTAATTTTCTCATTAACTCTTCTTTTAATGAGTTCATTTCTTCTTCATTTTCTTCCATAATATAAATTCCTTTCCAACAAAAAATGGCTAGTAATAATAAAAATACTAGCCATAAAGTTTGTTTATTAAATTTAAAAAAAGAGAACTAGAATAATCTAATTCTCTTTGCTAAAACTATTTGTTTACAACATCTTTTAATGCTTTTCCAGCTTTAAACACCTGTTTGTGGATTTCTTCCATCTCTTGCTGCTCTTTCAGCAACTTTAAATGTTCCAAATCCATTTACTGAAACATCATTTCCTTTAGCAAGTTCATCTTTGAACATATCAAATACACTATTGAATACTCTTTCAGCTTGTGCTTTTGTAAGTCCATTTTTTTCTGCTAATTCTGATACCATTTCTGCTTTTGTCATTTTAATATCACCTCCTCTTTTTTTTAACATTAAATAAAATAATTAAATTTTAGTTTGTCATCTCAATATATTTTACATTGATAGATGGATAAGAAACATATCCTTCTAGTGTATATAAATTATCTGTTAAACCTTCAAATTCACCATAAATGTTAATTGTATCCCATTGAAGCAAATTTCCACCATTCAGAACTTGACTATCAATTTTACAATAAACTTCACCAACATAATTTTCCCCAGGTCTATTTAAGTTCATAGTGAAAGCACACATACTTCCGCCTTTTGTCCATCTTTGTTGTACTTGACCTAAAAATTTCATTCTTTTTCCCTTATATGAATTGGGGTTTCTTAAAATATTATTATATTCATTTGTATAATTTACACAACTTGCCATATAAGAAGATTTTGATTCTGTAGTAGTTGTTGATGGACTTGTTGTTTTAGGTGGTGTAGTAGTTGCTGTTGATGGAGTTGTTGTAGTAGATGGTGTGGTAGTTGTTGTTGATGGAGTTGTTGTAGTAGATGGTGTAGTAGTTGTTGTTGATGGAGTTGTTGTAGTAGGTGTGGTAGTTGTTGTTGAATGTGTAGTATTTGTTATTGATGATGTTTTTGGTGTTGAGTCATCATATGAATTAATAATCAACATAATAACAGTAAATATTACTAAAATTAAAAAAACAATGAGTAATGCAGATGCAGATTTATCTTTTGTTTTGTATGTAAAGTTTTGATGATTATTCATAGAAGAATATTCTCTTTTTATTTTATTAACCTGTTCATTAAATTCTGTTTCTGAAAGAATACCTTCGTCTTTTAATCTTTGAAGTTTATCTAATTGTTCAACATATTCATTTACATCCATATGAATTCCTCCTTTGTATTTTTTATATTATAGCATTCTTTCTTTAAAATGACAACAAAAATCTTGTATAATTATTTTTATTGGTTTTATTACTCAATATTCTTCATTCTTCCACAATAATACCATAACTTGTGGAAAATAACAATCCAAAATAAATATTTTTTGAATTACATCATTTCATGTATTCCTTTTTTAAATGCAATTCTCATTTCAAGTGTTTGCATATCTACATCAATATTATGCAATTTAATAAGTTGTTCTATTTCTTCTTTTGTCAATTGAATAGGCTTATTATCCTCATAAACTTCTAATATTCTGGGATATTTTTCTCCAATTGCTTTATATTGAGTTTGAAGTTCTTTCATTTCTTTGCCTTTAAATTCTTCATCGGAATAAATATAATTTACAATATCATCACTTGAATAATTTAAAAAGTCATCAAGTTTTTTATTTTTGCTTTCGTTTTTATCAGCAATTACACCAATTTCAGTCATTAGTTTGTAAAAATCAATCATTCCTTGCTTATAATATTGTTTATTCCAAAATTCTTGTATATCAAGCCAATAAGAGTCATATTTTTGGATTAACTTATTATAATTCATCATATCCTCATTACTTTTAATAAATTTACTTAAAAACTTGTTTATTATTTCTTCTTGTTCTAGTAATTTTCTCTCAGTTTTTTTAGTTTCATTGTTGCTATCCATTATTGACTGCTCATATTCTTCTCGTCTGCTTGAATACATTTGCTCAATGATTGGTTTTTCAAAAAATTCATCCATTTTACATTACCTCCAAAATTATTTTTATTATTTATATAATACTTTTTGGGGAAAGTAAAAGGTATAAATTTTTATTTTACACACTTGACTAAAACCTAGTGTCATCATTTTTATTTGGATCAATTTTATCTAATTCTTTTTTATTTTCTTTTGTTTCTTCTACATCATCAATTACTTCGTTTTCATCTTCTTTGATGTTAAGTTCAGCATTTAATTCACTTAATCTTTTTTGCTTGTCTTTTAAATCTTGCTCTTGTGAAAAATCTTTTTGAACTTCTACTTTTGCAGTTTCTAATTGATTTTGAATATTATCTAATTTATCTCGTTCTTCTGGAATTCTCTTTTCAATATTATCTAGCAAATTATTTATTCTAGTAATATTTCCATATCCATCTGTTCCTAAATCAGTTGTATAAGAATATTTATTTCTTAATGTTGCACGCATATTTTTAGTAAATGAATCAAATGAAACTGATAAATCAAAGCCTCTATATGTGCCTATTGTTATCTCTTCCATTCCTTTTAAACTTTGAAGTTCTGCCATTAAAGTTTTTGCAGCTTGTTCTTTATCACTATATTCTACATTATTTAGTTTCATTGGAGAAAATCCATCTTTATTTGGCTTTGTATATTCTTGTAATTTTAATAAGTCTTGCTCCATACATTCAATTTTTTCATTTTGCTTTGATATTTCTTCTGGATAGAACTTAATAATTTTGTCTTGAAGTTCATATTTTTGGCTCATAAAGTTCTGCTTTAATAAGGTTAATTTACTAACTTCTGCATCTAGATTTGTTTTTTCTAATATACGCTTATCTCCTGTTGCTAATGCTTTTATTTCTCCATAATTTAATGCTCTTTCATCAATATCATTCATTGTTCTTGAAGGACTTTTACTTGTCATTATTTGAGAA